>DLVS01000759.1 GCA_003445095.1 Verrucomicrobiales bacterium | reverse complement strand
ACCCGAACAAGAGCACGATGCCGGAAAAGTTCAGACGATCGGGGCGCGTTTCAGTCATGGAATGATCTCACTCGACGAAGCCGCGGAACTCGGCTGTCGCGCCTGTGCGTCCCCGGGAGGCGGCTGTCAGTTCTTGGGAACCGCCGCCACTTCCCAGGTTGTCGCCGAAGCATTAGGGCTCACCCTGCCCCACGCCGCCCTCGCGCCGAGTGGCGAACGGGTTTGGCTGGAACTAGCCACCCAATCCGCCCACGCACTCGTGGCGTTACACCATCGTCAATTAACCACCCGCGATATCCTCACCGAGGCGAGCATCCGCAATGCGATGACGGTTCACGCCGCCTTCGGAGGTTCCACCAATCTTTTGCTGCACATTCCGGCAATCGCCCATGCCGCCAATCTTCGCCGACCCGTTCTCGCTGATTGGACCGCGATCAACCGTCGGACTCCACGCTTGGTAAGCGTGCTACCCAATGGGCCGGTGCATCATCCGACGGTACGAGTGTTTCTCGCGGGCGGTGTTCCCGAAGTCATGCTGCATCTGCGCGCGTTGCACTTGCTCGAGCTCGACGCGTTGACCGTGACAGGCGAGCGCTTAGGCGAAGTTCTGGCCGCTTGGGAAACCAGCGAACGACGCGTCCGATTCCGTGAGTTACTGCGCGAACTGGACGGCGTGGGACCGGACGACGTGGTCCTCCCTCCGGCTCGTGCTCAGGAGCGCGGGCTGACCAGCACCGTCACTTTCCCTCATGGCAATCTTGCTCCCGAAGGTTCGGTGATTAAGTCCACCTCGATTGATCCAAGTGTGGTGGATGCCGACGGCGTATATCGACACGAAGGACCGGCGAGAGTATTTACCCGCGAGCGCGAGGCCATCGCCGCCCTCAAACGCGGTGACGTGAAAGCCGGCGAAGTCCTTCTGCTCATTGGCGCTGGACCGCTCGGCACTGGAATGGAGGAGACCTATCAACTCACCAGCGCGCTCAAGCATCTGCCGTTTGGAAAATCTGTCGCCCTGATTACCGACGCACGGTTCAGCGGGGTCAGCACGGGAGCTTGTATCGGGCATGTCGGCCCGGAAGCGTTGGCCGGGGGGCCGGTGGGTCGAGTACGAGACGGTGACCTCATCCGAATTGTCGTGGATCGGAATTCGCTCTCCGGATCCGTGGATCTAGTCGGCTCCGGCACTCGCCACTTTGCGCCTGAAGAAGCCGAGCGCGTTCTTGGCGAACGATCATCGCATCCGGATCTAGCGCCGCATCCCGAACTTCCCACCGATACCAAATTGTGGGCGGCGCTTCAGGCGGTCGGTGGCGGGACGTGGGGAGGTTGCGTCTATGATGTTGAGCTGATTGTCGAGCGACTGAGCGGAACGAAGAACTCCTCCCAATTGTCGCCGCCGCTTTAGTTCCGCCTTGTTTGCCAAAAACGACCCGTCGCACCGACACAAGCACCGTCTCATAATGTTCTCGTGAAACCAAATTGCCGCTTCCTTATCGCGCCGCGGTTCGCGATTACCGCGGGCAGTCTGTTGTTGGCCATCGGAGTGTTGACCGCCGCCGATCCGCGGACGGGTGAGGCGCGAACGGTGAACCTCTCCGGTGGAATGATTCTAGAGGTTGTCTATATCCCTCCGGGTGAGTTCATGATGGGAAGCACGCCGGAAGAGCGCGCCTGGGCTACCGGAATCGAAGGCGGCGCCACCCCGGGGACAACGCGCGAAAGCTACGAAGGCGAAGCGCGACTCACCCGGATCCGGCACGGTTTCTGGATGGGCCGCACCGAAGTTACCGTCGGACAGTTCCGGCGCTTCATCAAGGAAACCGGCTATGTGACGGATGCCGAAAAGCCCGGCGGGGAGACCCAGGTCTTCGATCCCGAATGGGACGGCTATCACCTCACAACCCGCGTGGTGCATCCTTGGAAATCAATGAAAGGCAAGAGCTGGCGAGATCCGAATTGGGGATTCCCGCAGCGAGAGGTGTATCCCGTCGTCTGCGTGAGCTGGAACGACGCGCGAGCCTTTTGCGATTGGCTGACCAAGCAGGAACGCGAAGCAGGCCGGTTGCCGGTCGGGCAGGTGTTCCGGCTCCCGACGGACGCGGAGTGGGAATACGCGTGTCGAGGTGGTCGGCCCCAGACATTTTTCTGGTGGGGAAACGAGATCGAGGAAGGCGAAGGCAGGCTGAACATCTCGGCCATCGACTTTCTTCCTGGTCGCAACAAGACGTGGCCTCTGGCGAAAGCACCGTGGAGCGACGGATTCGCCTTCGTCTCACCCGTGGATCATTACCGTGAACGGGGCCGCAACGGTTTTGGCCTAGCGGACATGTGTGGTGGAGTTTGGGAAATTGTCCTCGATCACTTCGATCCGCAGGGCGCGCACGAGGAGCCCTTTTTCGTCGCCAATGACCCGCATCCGGTCTGCCGGGGCGGCAACTACTTCGACGTGCCCGGCAACGCTCGTTGCGCCGTCCGTCTTGGGCTCCTCGGTCCCGCCTACTCGGATTCGCGCGACGGATTTCGCATCTGCCTGGGGCATCTCATTGAGGTACGATAGGCCCCTCATGGATCTCCGCGAGTGCGGCTTCCTATCGAGCGCTGGTCAGCCACGCCACGGGGAGTGTCGAGAGCGTCGAATTCGAGGCGCGAGAGTGAATCGTAGCTGACGGTTGCCGTCATGAGGTCCGGCACTGGCACCCGCACTATGCGGAAGGGCTTTCCGGTTTCGTCCCTGGCAGCGGACAGGATCCGGTAGTTTTCTTCCATCCGAAGATGTGTCTCACGAGCTATCGCGCTTGCGCCTCTTTGCGTCTCATCGACTTCTGCCAGAAGAATCGTTCGGGCGTCCGCGAATCGCGCGAACACGTCGACGTGTCCGCCGGTTCCAATGCCCCATCGCCCGTCGCTGAGCCGTCCCCATTCTTCGTCGGCGGGGCCCTTTCTAGAGCCTGTCAGGCACTA
>DLVS01000357.1 GCA_003445095.1 Verrucomicrobiales bacterium | reverse complement strand
CCCGCGGTACAGTCTCCAACACATTGACGCCATGCATTTCCAACCCGACCTCGAAAGGCTCCTGACGCGTCGCGCCTTCTTGACCCGCAGCACGACCGGACTCGGCGCCCTGGCTCTGGCTTCGCTGCTTCCGCCGAGTCTCTTGGGAGCCGGCTCGCCGGCCGCCAAGTCGAAGGGCGCCTTGACCACGCTGCACTCCGTTCCGAAAGCAAAACGCGTCATTTACCTCTTCCAATCGGGCGCCCCGTCGCATCTCGACCTGTTCGACCCCAAGCCGAAGCTCAAGGAGATGACCGGCGAGGAGCTGCCGCCGAGTGTGCGCCGAGGGCAGCGGATCACTGGCATGACCGCCGGACAATCCGTACTCAAGTGCGTGGGGTCTCCGTTCGAGTTTCAACGTTATGGCCAGTCAGGAATGGAACTCAGTTCGCTGCTCCCCGGAATCGGCAGCATCGCGGACGACCTTGCGCTGATTCGGTCGTTGCACGTGGATGCGATCAATCACGATCCAGCCGTCACATTCTTTGGCACCGGCAACCAGCAGCCGGGCCGTCCGACGATGGGCGCTTGGGCGGCGTACGGGCTGGGCACGGAGAACGAGAACCTGCCGGCGTTCGTGGTGCTCGTGAGTGGCAGCGGCGGACAAGCATTGCAGGCGCGCTACTGGGGCAACGGCTTTCTCTCCGCGGATTTCCAAGGCGTGCAACTGCGCAGCCAAGGTGACCCCGTGCTCTACGTTTCCAATCCGCCGGGTCTCAGCGGCCAATCTCGCCGGCAGCTGCTCGACGCGATGCAAACGCTCAATCGGAAACAGCTCGGCGAATTGGGTGATCCCGAAATCGCTACCCACATTGAGAATTACGAACTGGCCTTCCGCATGCAGACCAGCGTGCCCGAGCTGATGAACCTCGCGAGCGAACCGAAGGAGGTGCTGGAGCTTTACGGCGCGGAGCCGGGCAAGCCGTCCTTCGCGAACAACTGTTTACTGGCTCGCCGCCTGGCGGAGCGGGGCGTTCGTTTCATCCAATTGTGTCATCGCGACTGGGATCACCACGGCGGCTTGACCGACGGAATCAAAGCGCAAACCAAAAACACGGATCAAGCCAGTGGTGCCCTCGTCCGCGATCTCAAGCAACGCGGACTACTGGACGACACTTTGGTCATCTGGGGCGGCGAGTTTGGGCGCACCGCTTACTCGCAGGGCGACTTCTCCCAAAAAAGTTTTGGACGCGACCATCACCCGCGGTGTTTCTCGATCTGGATGGCGGGCGGCGGGATCAGGCCGGGGGTCGTGCATGGTCGAACGGATGACTTCGGCTATAACATCGTCGAGGATCCCGTGAGCGTGCATGACCTCCACGCCACCATTCTGCATTTGCTCGGGATTGAGCACACGCAGTTCACCTACCGGTTTGAGGGTCGCGATTTCCGGCTCACCGACGTCAGCGGCGAACTGGTGAAACCGCTGCTGGCTTAGGGCAATCCAGGGAGGGCTGCGGTGACGAAACCGCTAATTAACGCTGATAAACGCTAATCTGGAGGAGTTGGCATCGGACGATTGGATGATTGTTCCTCCTGTGCCTGCCGGCACCGACGCTGACATCAGTGAGGATTAGCGTTTATTAGCGGTTTGAAATCAGCGTTCGGGGTGCTGCTGCGGGCGAGGCCGCCCGCGCTCCTGTGGTAGCGGCATCAGCGGTGCTGGGTTCATTAGAGTTGAACTGCCTCGTTGTGGCTGAGTCCATCGGCTGTGCCCGCTTACGAAACAATTGTTCTGGGTCTGGGGGGAATGGGCAGCGCCACCGCCTGGCAATTGGCGCGCCGGGGCCGACGGGTGCTCGGACTGGAACAGTTCACGCCGGCGCACGATCGCGGCTCCAGCCACGGCCGCACGCGGGTCATCCGGCAGGCTTACTTCGAGCATCCGTCTTATGTGCCACTCCTGCTTCGCGCTTACGAACTGTGGCATGAGGCGGAACGTGAATCCGGCCGCGAGCTGCTGACCCTCTGTGGCGGGTTGATGATGGGCCGACCCGATTCCGAAGTCGTCACCGGAAGTGTGAGGAGCGCGCAGGAGCATTGTCTGTCACACGAGCTGCTCGACGCAGCGGAAATTCGTCGGCGCTATCCGCCATTCCGAATCAGTGATGACACCGTGGCGCTGTTCGAAGCGAAGGCCGGATTGGTCCACACGGAACGCGCGGTCCAGACGCACCTCGACCTCGCCATTCGGGCCGGCGCCGAATTGCACTTCGAGGAGCCCGCACTTTCGTGGCGGGCCACGTCCGGCGGTGGGGTCGAAGTCACGACTCGGCGTACGACTTACCTTGCCGACCGCCTGGTGATCACGGCCGGCCCGTGGGCTCCCCAAGTGCTGTGCGATCTCAACCTCTCACTGGTCGTGGAGCGACAAGTCCTCTTCTGGTTCCAACCCCCAGGAGGCGTCCCGCCGTATCTGCCTGGGCACTTTCCAATTTATGTGTATGAGCGGCCTGACGGCCTGCAACCTTACGGATTTCCTGCTACGGACGGATTGCATGGCGGAGTCAAGATCGCTTGGTTTCGCACGCCGTTGGTCGAGACCGGCGCGCCCGAGACTTTGGCCCGCGAGGTTCGGGTGACCGACGAAGCTTCGATTCGCCAAGCAGTTCGTGATCTGCTTCCCGGGCTCGACGGCGAACGCGTCCACGCCGAGACGTGTCTCTATACTTGCACTCCGGACCTAAATTTTGTGTTAGGTAGGCACCCGGAATTTCCCCA
This sequence comes from Verrucomicrobiales bacterium, assembly GCA_003445095.1. GTDB lineage: Bacteria > Verrucomicrobiota > Verrucomicrobiia > Limisphaerales > UBA9464 > UBA9464. The sequence goes on along the minus strand of DLVS01000357.1, from coordinate 2 downwards.
AG
>DLVS01000837.1 GCA_003445095.1 Verrucomicrobiales bacterium | reverse complement strand
GCTCGCAACTCTCGGGCAATCGCGGGAAGACGTTCGACGCGTTTCTGCGGGCGCTGAACCCGGCCACAATAGCCCAGCACCAGTTCCTTTCGCGAAACCTCACCGCGCGGCGGAATTCCCTCCGGAATATCGACGGGATAAGGAATCCAACTAACGCGCTCGGGGGAGAGGCTCGGCAAACAATTGCGCGCCAAAGTTACTGTGGCGGCACTGACACAGAGGATGCCGTCCAGCAATCCATCGCATGCCCGCAACAATTGATCCGCGCCTACCCAATGGGAATGGAGCAGTCCGATCCGACGCCCGCCCGTTTCAGTATCCAGATCAGCGAGCGTGGGCAAACACCACAGGTCGTGATGAACCCAGCTTTCGCCCGCGGCGATTCTGCTGGGTCGCACCCGTTCAAACCGCTTTCGGAGCGTACGCCCCGAATGGTACCAGCGAAGTCCCAGGCCGGAGACTGGGGTATCGGGCGGCGCTTCCGTGAAGGGTTCGTTCTCAAAGAAAATTACCGCCGAACTGTCGATTCCTACTTCCCGGTCGCGCCGTAAGTGCCGGCGAAGAACACTCTGAACGCCTCCCAATACTCGCAAATGGGTGCAGCAATGGACGACGGCCACGTTCGACATGAACGGATACAAGGTTCGAGAAGCCCCCAAAGTGTCGAGCGATTTCGGTTGGCCACGAAGGCCGCAGCCGCGGACGGGAGGACGCGCTGACTTGCCTGGTTGGTGGACTCTCGAGCGGCGTAGGATGTTTGGCGGTCGGGGAAGAGAGTGCGCCTCGTCCGCTCGGCGTACGAGTGCGAGTAACCGCGGACGGGAGGACGCTTTGACGCGCCACCAAATCCGCACTAGGCGTCGGCGCTTGAGCTTTGGTAGGTTGTCCGCCTGATTACGTATTCATGAATGCCGAAGAACTTCAGTTTCAACTGCAGAAGTCTGTCTTGATCGGGGCTTGCGTTATCACCGCTATTTTCTTCGGGCTCTTGCTGGCGGGGGCACCGTTCCTCCTGATCCTCGTCCTCTTCGGCGTCGTTTGGCTGATGACCCTGCCCTATCATGCGACGATTGCGGTCTACCTGATCATCGCCACCGTCAATTCGGCACTTATTTTGCCGAGTGTTCCAGGGCGGCCCTTTTTCTGGGAGCTGGGTGTGGCGCTCGGATGGAGCGGCCTGATCGTAAGCTTGGCCTTGCGGCGCCAGACGCCGGGTACCGGTCAGCGAATTCAGCAGAACTGGGCGCTTTTGGCGGCGATGGTCGGATACTGCTGTGTTCTTCTGTTTCTTATCTATTACCGAGGCGTTGGCATTCGTTCCCTCAGCGGCGATTCCGGAGGTCAAATGGGAGGGCGCCTTTATCTGCAACAATTGGCCATCACGGTTCTCCCGCTCTTGCTCATCGTGAATCCGCTGAGTGAGCGAATCCTGGTCCGGTTGTTTGTCGTCCAATGTTTCCTTTCCATCACTTATATCGTGTCGGACTTCATTTTCACCCAAGGGCGCGGTTCTCTCTTCAATCTGCTGCTGTTCCTGGAGTTACCGACTGATGGCGCGAACTTCGAGAGCCAAAGCCTAAATTTCGGCATTCGACGCTTTCAATCCCTGTTCATTTTCGCCCTCGGGATGCTCTCCATTTTGTGGCTGAAACGTCCTCTGCGCGACTACGCGAACCGGAACGCCTTCTGGATGTGGCCATTGACGCTCGGCTTTCTCGCCATTGGTCTACTTAGCGGTCACCGACATCTGCTGTACATCAGTTCGGTGATGTTGCTGATCAACGCTTGGGCCCAACGCTTTTTTTCCGTTCCAAGGCTCGCCGCAATGGTTGTGGTCGGCCTAGTGTTTTACGCGGGTTCGTTTGCGTATGTTCGCAGCCTGCCGCTGGCCGCGCAGCGCGCGTTGTCATTTGTTCCGGGTATCGAAGTCGATCGCCTGGCGTACGAAGACGGCTTCGCCACCATGGAAGGCCGGCGAGCGCTCCGTCGGGTCGGGCTCGAAGTGGCGAAACAGTATGTCTGGGTGGGGCGCGGTTTCGGGAAGTCGATGAACATCGATCCGTCCTTGTATCGTTACGACCTCACCTACATGAACATCGATAACGGCATCTTCTACAATGGGACGATTGGATTATTAGTAAATACCGGCGTGCCGGGTACGATATGCATGTTTGTCTTCCTCGGCGCGGGCTCGTTCTTGGCGTGGCGTATCCTGCAACTCATCCGACAAATGGGCGCCGAGGACGATTTCTCTCGCCTGTCTTCGCTCGTGGCGTCGTTCTGGTTTGCGCTGGTCATTTCGTTCGTGTTTCTGCACGGCGACGCCGAATACGCCCTGCGTTCGTTCGGCCTGCCGGCCGGTATTTTGATCGCGTGCCGATGGCATCTCGAGCGACGGCTAGCTGCCCAACAGACCGTCGCATCCGAACCCGTACAGGCCATAAGTCCTCCCCCGGAACACGCGTTCGGGCGTTTGCGCCCCGCTCTCTAGCGTTCGTAAGGTCAGGGAAAGATAATTAGTTTGGGCGCTGCCCTGGCATAACGCCTGCCTGGCAGAGGCACCTGGGCTGTGCTCAATTGGCACCGGAACCAGACGTAATCACCATGAAACTTCAAGCGTTGGCTCTGACGCTGGCCGTGATGCCTGTGGTCTTCGGTGCTGCCGGCGAACCCTCTGTGGTGATTTCGGAGTTCATGGCGGACAATGCTCACACGTTGGCGGACGCTGATGGTGACTATTCCGATTGGATCGAGCTGGAGAACCAGTCGCCCGAAGCCGTCAACCTTGCCGGCTGGCAGCTCACTGACGATTCTCGACATCGATCGACCTGGAGCTTTCCGACCACGAACCTACCGCCCGGC
>DLVS01000447.1 GCA_003445095.1 Verrucomicrobiales bacterium | reverse complement strand
CCGTTTGAGTTAATTTAGGGTTGTTCTGCCTGTGCGCGGGCGAGGCCCCCTCGCTCCTGGATTGAGGCACCAGCAGCGCCGCGAGTCGGTCATTCAAGCAGGCCGGGAAACGAAGGCATTGCCCTGAATGTAGAAACGCAAATGCCGTTTCGCCCAGTGTCGTGCGTAATCCACACCGACGCGTGGGCGCCGGACGATGCGAAAACTTCTATTCTCGGGTGTCGCCGCAATGAAGAAGTCGTCGCTCAGCAAATCGTGGGCGTTGAGTTGGCGATCACTTCCCATCGCCTGGCAGAGGAGTCCCGGGCCGCTGGACCGTCCTATCTGATTTCGAATCGGTTCGACGGCACGGAGCACTACGGCGGAACCATGGCCCTCCCGTTCCGTCACTACGTTCATGCAGTGATACAGCCCGTAGATGAGATAGACGTAGGCGTGACCCCGTGGACCAAACATCACGCGCGTCCGCGCCGTGAGACCTCGAGACGAATGCGAGGCAAGGTCATGCGGACCGAGGTACGCCTCAACCTCGACAATCCGTCCCACGTGTTCGACACCGTGCACGACCCTCACCAGGTGTTTCCCCAGCAGTTCCTGCGCGACCAAGGTTGTATCGCGGTCGTAGAAGGAGCGCGGCAGCTTTTGCACGGGAGGACTAGACCCCGAGGCCCAGCCGAAACAGGCCCACTGGGGGGGCGAATCTCGGTTAAATTGTCGCGCTCAGGCTTTCCGTTCCCAGCGAAACTTCCGTTCGTTCTCTTTGATCGGTAGGTCGTTGATACTCGCGAACCGGCGCTTCATGTAGCCCAGATCGTCGAACTCCCAGTTCTCATTACCGTAGGCGCGATACCATTGTCCCGAGTCATCGTGGTACTCGTATTCGAACCGCACGGAAATGCGATTGCCGGTGAAAGCCCAGAGTTCCTTCTTCAGGCGATAGTCGAGTTCGCGATTCCATTTGCGCCGGAGGAAATCCACCACCTGCGGGCGGCCGTGGAGGAACTCGGCGCGATTCCTCCATTCGGTGTCTTCGGTGTAAGCCAGGGCGACGCGTTCGGGATCGCGCGTATTCCACGCGTCCTCAGCTGCCTGGATTTTTTGGCGCGCGGTTTCGTCGGTGAAGGGTGGGAGTGGAGGGCGTGGGTTCACTTTAGGTTTTGTTCTTAAGTTGCGCTTCGAGTTCAGCGATGCGTCGCCGCAGCGGCGCCACCGCTTGGTCAACTTCGGCGGCCGTGTAGCGTGGGGTGATGTATTTCGGACAGTTCCAATCGAAGGAAATGACCTCGATGAAGAACAAGCGTTCCACGATGCCGCGAGCTTCGGGCTCGGCCAGTTGCCTGACGAGTTCAGCATGTTCCCGAGCATCCTCGACACGGGCGTGCCCCAGGATTTTCAAGCGTTCGCGGCGCGGATAATCCATGAGGAACAGCGCCACGCGATCGTTGGCGGCCAGGTTGCCGGTCGAAAGCAGTTGCCGGTTGCCTTTGTAATCAGCAAAGGCGAGTTGCGCTGGGCTGATGACCCGAAGAAATCCCGGCCGGCCGCCGCGATGCTGAAGGTAGGGCCAGCCGTTTTCGGTGATCGTCGCCATGTAGAAACTGTCACGCGACTGGATGAACTGCATCTCCTCCTCGGTAAGCGGGTCGCGTCCGGGTTGCGGTGGGATAAGTTGCGGGTGTCCATAGTAATGCGCCTGCGCCGCGAGCACGTTCGGCGTAAAGTGCGTTTCGAGGTAACGACCAGCCATATTGGGAATTGAGGCAGTGTTGCGTTTTCGGTTTGTCGGTCGAAGGCGGAGGGACTGGCCGCCTTGGTGCTTAATTCCCAGTCGGGCCGCCTCGCGCGCGCCGAGGTTGGACACTGGCGGTGATGTATTCCTGACGGCGCAATCGTCGACTTCAGTACTTCTTGCTGAACTTTACCTTCGACTCGTCGTCCGCGGCGGCTGGGTCCGTCGCGGTCGTTTCTGAGGGCGGCGCCGCGGGCTCGGTGGGAGGAGCCGGTTCCGCCGGAGACGCGGCGGGTGGGGTGGGCTCGGTTACTTGCGCGTCGACCACCTCGGCGAACGTGAGCCGCGTCGCGCTCAGCATCTGTCTCAGGAGTCGTGACTCGTCGGGCGTCAGGTTTCCTTTGGTCTTCGCCTCGATCATTTCGAGTTGATCAATGAAATGTTTGGAAGCTTCCAGATTAGCGGGCTCGAGTTGGCCGCTGGCCGGATTTGGGTATTTCCCTAGAAGCATCATCGTCATCTGCGCATGGTGAGTGACGAATTGGGCGAAGAGGGCCGAATGGATTTGCTCGGGAGTCGCATTACTTAAGGAGTCCTCGTTTAGCGGTGTCGGATTCATGGCGGGATATTCAGGACGCGCGGGCCATTTCGCCTACCAAAAAATGCACGGCGACGCGCGACGTTTTTCTCGAATGGAGAACCCGAAAAAGGCAGTTCAACCACCGATGAACGCGAATCATCCGTCAATTATTCCCCGCTACCCCTGGAGCCCCGTTCTCGCTAGGTTGACCCCATGCGCGTCTCATCGGCGATCTTGGCGGCACTCTGGGCGGGCGTGACCGCCACCGCAGCGGAAGTTCGAGTCAATGGCCTTCAGTTCGTGGTCCCCGAAGGATTTACCGTGGAGCTAGGCGCTGGCACCAACCTCGTGCAGCGCCCCATTAGCGCGAGCTTCGACGATTTAGGGCGGCTCTATGTAACTGACTCCGACGGTTCGAATGAAGCTCCCGAACGTCAGCTGAAGAACCCCGGCGCGCGAATCTTGCGCCTCGAAGACACCGACGGCGACGGCCTCTTCGATCGGTCAGTGGTGTTCGCTGACAAAGTCATGTTCCCGCAAGGTTGTCTGTGGCACGACGGTTCCGTGTATATGGCCGGGCCGCCCAGCATTTGGAAGTTTACCGACACGAACGGTGATGGCGTCGCCGACCAACGAGAGGAATGGTTCAAAGGCGGCACCCTGACCGGGTGCGCCAACGACATTCACGGCCCGTATTTAGGTCCCGACGGCTACCTCTACTGGACCAAAGGCGCGTTCGCGGAGCAAACCCACACCTTGGGCAACGGACAAGTTCTCAAGGACAAAGCGGCGCACATTTATCGGGCGCGTGCCGACGGCGGAGACCTCGATGTGATCATGTCCGGTGGGATGGACAACCCGGTCGAAGTTGCTTTCACGCCCGAAGGTGAGGCGATCTTCTCCAGCACCTTCATTGATTTTTCTCAACCGGGATTCCGCGATGGCATCGGGCACGCGATCTATGGCGGAGTCTTTGGCAAGGTAAACGACGTCTTGGACGACGGCCGGGTAAGGCGGACGGGGCCTGATCTATTCCATCCGTTTTTCCAGGCCGGTCCGGCAGCTGAATGCGGTTTGATGAGTTACCGGGGCGAGGGATTCGGACCCGATTTTCGCGGCAATCTTTTCGCGACTACTTTCAATCTGCACAAGGTCACCCGACACGTGCTCCGCCCCAATGGCGCGACGTTCGCCAGCACCGACAGCGATTTCCTAACGACCGAAGATGTGGACTTCCATCCAACTGACGTGCTGGAAGACGCGGACGGTAGCCTGCTCGTAGTGAACACCGGGGGATGGTACAAGCTGTGTTGCCCGAGTTCGCAATTAGCCAAGCCCGACGTGTTAGGTGCGATTTATCGGGTGCGCCGGTCGGCACTAACGAAGGTCGAGGATCCGTGGGGGCGAAAACTCGATTGGAATGAGAGTACTCCCTCCGAACTCATCTCTCGGCTTGGCGACCCACGACCGGCGGTTCGACAGCATGCCATGCGTACGCTGGCTAAGGCTGACCGCGAGACGATCGGTTTACTGGGTGAGGCGGCTATTTCAGGCAAGACCGCCGACATCAAGATTGCAGCGCTCTGGACATTGGCCCGCATCGACCATCCGGCAGCGAGGTCGGCCACCTTTAAGGCGCTGGACAACTCAGACGCGCGCGTCGCCCAAGTAGCAGTGAAGACGGCTTCGCTGCATCGTGATCCCAGCGGGGCGGCTCGCATTTTTAACCACGCGATGTTCGCGGCTGGTCGTGGACAGGTGCATCTCGCCCGGGTGGCCGTCGAGGCGCTGGGGCGGATCGGAGCCGGGGTTGAAGTCAATGCTTTGGTCAAAGCCACGACGCTCACTCCGACCCTGGCACAAGACCCTTTCTTTCAACATTCCGTCATCTTTGCGCTCATCGAGATCGGCGATCGCCCAGTGCTCCGACGCCTCTTGAGCGGCAGCAACCCTGTGGAGCAACGCGCGGCCCTGATCGCTCTCGATCAAATGGACGGCAGCGATCTGAAGGCTACAGAAGTAACGCCTTTTCTGCACGCGAGCGACGAACGCCTGCGCACGGCGGCGAACTGGATTTTGGGACGGCATTCCGATTGGGGCGGTGAGTTGGCCGGCTGGTTTCGCAAGGATTTGGCGGCCTCGGCCTCGGATCCTCAACGACTGGCGGCCGTGTGTGCTCAGCTTCGCATTCTCACGCGCGATCCGGCTGGCCAGCAGTTGCTCTCCGACATCGTTTCTCAGCCTCCATTCCCCGCCGAGGCACGCGTGGCCGCCCTCAACGCAATGGCTGACGCCGGCCTCAAGGAACCCCCGGCTGCCTGGAGGACGGCCGCTTTAGCCGCCTTGGCCCTTCACGAGGAAGGTGGAGCAGAGTTGCTGCCGGCTGCGTTCCGTGCGGCGCGGACCGTAAATCCCGACCCAGATGTCCAGCATGCGCTGCGGACTGTCGCGGCTGAGTCAGCTCTCGCGCCAGCGCTGCGTCTCGACGCTTGTGCATCACTCCCGGGCGGCGCTTCTTTGAGCGCCGCGGAATTCGCCTTTGTGCGCTCTCGGCTCGGCGCGGACAATCTCCCGTCGGTGCGCGCGACCGCGGCCAACCTGCTGGCTCGGGCGAAACTGACGCCCGCCCAACTCCACCAGCTAACGGGCGACGTAAAATCCGCCGGACCACTGGAGGTGACGAAACTGCTTGGCGCTTTCGATGGCGGCGGAGACGACGTGTTGGGGCGGCAGTTGATCGCCAGTTTGCGCGAAGGGAAAAGCGCCAGGGCATTGACGCCGGCACAGCTCCGTCCGCATTTCGCCAAGTTTCCTGAGTCCACTCGCGCGGAGGCCGACCAGTTGTTCGCGGAACTCAATACGGACGCAACCCAACAAGCAGCCCAATTGGAATCGTTGCTCAAGGAACTCCAAGGGTTGTCCGGCGATACACGCCGCGGCCAAACGTTGTTCAACGGATCCAAAGCCGCGTGCGCCAGTTGCCATCGCATAGGTTATCTCGGCGGCGACGTTGGACCCGAGTTAACTAAAATCGGCGAAGTCCGCAGCGAACGCGATCTGCTCGAAGCGATGATCTATCCGAGTGCGAGTTTTGTCCGTAGCTACGAGCCGACTACCGTCGTGTTGACTGACGGTGAGGAAGTGAATGGCATTATCCGGCGCGAAACTGATGCGGAAATTACCTTGGTAACAGGCCCCAACGTGGAACAACGCCTGCCCAAGAGTCAGGTGAGGGAGTTGCGCCCTGGGACGATCAGCGTGATGCCAAGTGGATTCGACGCTGCGCTGACCAAACAGGAGCTGGCGGATCTACTGACGTTTGTGAAAACAGTCCGGTGGCGCTGAGCAAGTCACGCGGCAGCGACCGTAGCAGGACTGTTGCCCATGGCGCGGTGCATCTCTTCGGTCCATCCGTCGGTCAGATAGCGAATAAGCCAGCCGCCCGATGCGCGCAACCGCCAATAACATTGCTTCAAATCCAACACCATGGTGATGCGTCGATTCGAGCAATTGAGTTCGCCAACCTCATGGGTTGCCACCACTTGGAATCCGAGCACGCGAGTGTGAAATTCAAGCGGACTATGCTGCTCACCTTCGAATACGTCAGTGATGTAATGGGTGAATCCGCGGCTGACGGTCTCGGCCACGGCGTCGCGCATCAGCGCCGCCGATACCAACACGTTCTTTCGTTGCGCCGGCACTACGGCAAAACGTCCGATCTCCGCGATCCGATGGTCCCGAATGAAGGCATCGAGGTCGAGGTCTCGGGCTATCAATTTGAAACCGTACTCGGCGTAGAGTTCCAGCGGAGGCTCATAGAGGACCCGCAGAACTCCCACGGGCTCTCCGTGTGCCTCCGCAACGAACCACGACACGCTCGGGTCCTGAAGTTCTCCGAGGTCCACCAACCGGTCGTCGGATTGGATCCAATTCTTCTCATCGCGGTAGGTAGAACGCATCACGTGGAGCGCTCGTTGGCGCCCCACTTCGTTGGTGATACGCGTCACCCGGAGGTCATGCTTTCGGGAAGGCATATTTCGTCCGGCGGGCTAAAGGCTGCCACTGTTTGCCGGAAAGTGTCGAGATGGCCGACATGATTTGTTCATGAAATAACGTGGCCGCACGCCGTGGATTATTCTCGCGAGCAGGAGGCATCAGAGCCGGACCAAAGTGAATGGTGAACGGCTCTTCATTCCCAATTGGCGCCTCCCCGCGATGCTGCGGAAAACGGATCCCGCCTGGGACTACCGGGACCTGGCTTTCCACGGCCAAACGGGAGACGCCCAACTGACCCCGCAGCAACTGGGTGGGATGATGATTCACCGTCGCCTCCGGAAAGATTCCCACCGACCGACCGTCCTTTAGGAATTCTTTGGCCGCGGCAAATGGCGTTCGACTGGGTTCGAACCAGGGCCGAAGCCGGTTCAGGAACCTGGGCTTGGCTTCCTTGCGCATCACCACAATGGGTTCATGCAATCGAATGATCCACCCCAGGACGGGATACAGCAGAAAATTCCAGTCAGCCATGAAGTGAACCATGCGTCCTCCCCGATGAAAACACAGCCAGGTCGGAACGAGCACCGCCTCGGGACCCTGACTGTGATTAAGAGCCAAAATGAATGGGTCTTGGTCCGCTGCGACATGATTCAATCCTTCGATCGCGAGGACCCGACCGCGGAACGCCGTCATCAGAGCGCGGCAGACGCAACGGGTTACCGGCCGGCGATTCAACGACGGCAACGGCTGGCGCCATAGGCTCGCCACCGACGGCACGCCGAGGCAGCGCCTGGCTTCATCGTTGGGAGATGCCGGGGGAATTCCCGTCACTTCTGGCCGACCATTTGGTCGAAGATCCACCGGTAAGTCTTTTCCATCCCGTCGCGCAAACGCGTTCCCGGCTCCCAACCCAGCACCTGCTGAATAAGAGTGTTGTCGGAATTGCGGCCATTGACCCCTTTCGGCGCGTCGAGTTTGTAGTGGCGCTTCAGCTTAATTCCCGCGATGGATTCCACGATGTCGGCCAATTGATTGATGGAAACCAGCTCGCTTGAACCGATGTTTAAGGGCTCCGTGAAATCACTCGCGGTGAGCATTTGGGTCCCTTTTAGGCAATCATCGATGTACATGAAAGAACGTGTTTGCTGGCCGTCACCCCAGATTTCCAGGTCGTGCTTTCCGGTAAGTTTGGCGGTGATCACTTTGCGGCACATCGCGGCCGGCGCCTTTTCCCGACCGCCATCGTAAGTGCCGAACGGACCGTACACGTTGTGATACCGAGCTACGCGGGTGACGACTCCAAAATCTTCCCGGAAATGGCGGCACATTCGCTCGCTGAACAGCTTTTCCCAACCGTAGCCGTCTTCGGGTAGCGCTGGATAAGCGTCGGCCTCTTTGAGTGCCGTCACGTTCTGATCCCGCTGTTTGTCCGCATTGTAAACGCAGGCGCTCGACGCATAAAAATAACGCTGCACACCCAAGTCTCGGGCCGCCATTAACAGGTGCGTGTTGATGAGGACCGAGAGCATGCACAATCCCTTGTTGAGTTCGATGAATCCCATCCCTCCCATGTCGGCTGCCAAGTTGTACACCGTGTGCGCACCTTGCAGGGCGGTGTATCCGGCTGCCTTTCCTTCCAAATCCAGGACGAGATTTTCCACATCAGGGAACCGTTGGTACCACTGCGATTGAGGTTTGGCGTCCACGCTGCGCAAGCGGATGAAACCCTGGCGGCGCAAATCGGCGATCAAATGGCCACCGATAAAGCCACCACCGCCGCAGACGACGACGAGTTCATTCTTAGGAGTCATGAATTGAGGAAAAACAAAGGTGCGAAGTGCGAGCCCAGCTAGTGGATCAAGTGACGACGAATCTTGATCACCCCTTTTCGAACTCGGTCGTGGCCGGTCAGCCGAACCTTAGGTCGATGTGCGTCTGCCGGAAAAAAGATGGCAAACCGCCCCGCGGTTTGCGCCAGCGTCGTGATCGGATCGGGTGGGGGGAGCCAAAACTGCACGTCGTTGGCGAAAGGTCCGTCGGGCCCAAGTTGGCCGCGCGGCATCCACTCGATGGCCTCTCCTCCGAACAACGTGAATTGAAGATCCACGTGTTCCTGGTGGCTTTCAAAGCGTGCCTCGTGACGAGCCAAAGTGGGATACTCTTGGATCGAGGCAAACATCTCCCGCCCTTGCAGTTCAACTTCTCCCAGCGGGGCGTCGGCGGGAAGCTGGAGCACCCAATCAAACGCCCGCCGCCAAACCGAATCGACGGTCAACAGCGCATAGGTCTCCGGCTCAGCAAGGCTTCCGTGCAGCATGGTTCCGCCCGAGAGAGTCCGGTCAAATCCATCGCAGGGCAAGCCGCCAAGACGCCACGCAGGTCGCTCGAATCGGGGCCATTGCCCTGCTCTCCGCCCAAACGAACCGGAGGACTTGACTCGCCGAAAAGGTGAAGCGACGAAGAAATCTGATAAATTTCCCGGCACTTCATTTTCGAATGGCACGCCAATAACGGTTCCCCACGTCTCGGATTCTCGGACCTTCTTTAATCAAGCGTGCGGCTTCGTGGGGTCTTGCTTCTCCGGAACGGGTGCCGCGTAGATCAAATGACTCTGCGTCGCTGACACCGCGCCGTGGAGGATTCTGACTGAGTCGCTGAAGTGGTACGGCATGTCGTTCCACTTCTCGCGTCCGAAAGTGACCTTCACCTTCGATCAGCCGTCTCGGCATAAAATACCGGGGCGGAAATCTCGTCACGTTTAACACGCGACGACGACTCCCGCCCCGGATTGTCGGAAGGAGGCGGCCTACTTTTTCTTGGCGGCCTTCTTCGGTGCGGCCTTCTTAACTGATTTCTTGGCTGCTGCCTTTTTCTTAGCGGGCATTCCTCTCACCTCCCATCCGTCGTAGTCCGGAACTCACATTTCCGGTGTGATAAAAAAGGGGACACATTCAGAAGACGATACGTGTTTGTAACGAAGCGTTGGGCTATCGCGCCAGCGTTTTCGTATCACGCGAAAATATTTTTTACGCGCGAAACGCTTTCGATCAACTCGGATCCTCGACGCGAAAAACGCTCTCGACCGACATTTCGCTCGCGCGTCAACGCCCGCTCCCTTGCCTCACGCGCGAACATCTCTAGTCTCGCTCGTAACACGATGCCCGCCGAAACCGAAGCGCAGCTCACGCCGATGATGGCGCAGTACCGGCGCATCAAAGCGGAATTGCCGAAGGATGCGCTGCTGCTGTTTCGCCTCGGGGATTTCTACGAGCTGTTTTTTGAGGACGCCCAGCTCGGTTCCCAGCTTCTCAACTTGGCCCTTACGAAGCGCAACGGCATTCCGATGTGCGGGCTGCCGTATCACGCGGCGAACACTTATTTGAGTCGTCTGTTGAAGCAGGGGCGCAAGGTCGCGATCTGCGATCAAACCGAAGAAGCACGTCCCGGAAAACTCGTGCAGCGTGAAGTCACCGCCATCCTCTCCCCAGGCACACACTTCGATGAACGGCTGCTCAACGCGGAGAGAAACAATTTTCTGGCCGCCATTTACGCCCACTCCCGGAAATTCGGATTTGCGTGTGTGGACCTGACGACGGGCGACTTTCGCGTCACTGAGCTCGACTCGCGGAAGCAACTCATGGCGGAACTCGACCGACTGCGGCCTGCGGAAATCATTCTCCCTACCGAGTCCCGCGAGTTGCATGAACTTGTAACGGCGACTGGGCCAATCGAGCCTGGACCGCACCGATCCGATGGCGGGGGGCAATTAGTTGAGTATGACGCCTGGACCTTTCTTCCCGAGACCGCCGTCTTCACCTTACGCGAGCATTTCAAAGTCGCGTCCCTTGATGGCTTCGGACTCCAGACCTCAACGGCCGCCAGCGGTGCGGCCGGCGCCATTCTCCATTATTTGGTGCATCACCTACGGCGCGACGTGGCGCACCTCACTCGACTGACGTGTTATCAAGTTGCCGATTTCCTCATCCTCGACTCGGTGTCGTTGCGTAATTTGGAAGTGCTCGAACCGCTGCACGGAGACGGTGCCTCGGCGACCACCTTGTTTCGCGCATTACACCGAACGGTGACTCCCATGGGCGCTCGTCGGCTGCGCGATTGGCTCACGCAACCGCTCGCCTCGGTCGAAGCCATTCATCGCCGACAGGAAGCGGTGGCCGCGTGGTTGAATTTACCTTCCGCGCTCGTCGGCATTCGGGCGCGGCTAACAGAAGTTCGAGATTTGGAGCGAACCTTGGCCCGACTGAGTTTGGGTTCAGGCAACGCGCGCGACCTGCTGGCGTTGCGGGCGGCGTTGGAACAGGTGCCGGAACTCAAACGCGGCGTGGAACAACTCGCCGTCGCCAGGCCGCCCGCTCCCGAACTCCCGGGCGCGAATGAAAACTCCGAGGCATCGCCGACTCCCGAGGAATCCGCTTCGTTGCTGGACGAGTTGGAGGCGCAACTCTGGGAATTGCCAGCCCTCATCGAACTACTGGCACGCGCGATCGCCGATGATCCACCTCTGGCGGTCAAGGAGGGAGGCCTGATCCGGAGCGGCTACAGCGCGGAACTCGACGAACTCCAGGCCGCCGCGCGGGGAGGCAAAGACTGGATCGCGCAAATGCAGCAAGACGAAGTGGCTCGCACCGGGATTCCGTCGCTCAAAGTCGGCTTCAATTCGGTCTTCGGCTACTACATCGAGGTGACCAAAGCCAATCTCGCCAAAGTGCCGCCGCAGTACGTGCGCAAGCAAACCGTGGCGAATGGCGAGCGGTTCATCACGCCCGAGTTGAAGACGATGGAGTCCAAAATTCTCGGCGCGGAAGAGCGGGCCACGCAATTGGAGTACGAGTTATTTCTGCAAGTCCGCGAAGAAGTGCTGGAGCAGCTTCGCGAGATTCAACAAACAGCGAGCGCCATCGCCCAGTTGGATGTCCTGGCTGCGTTTGCCGAAACCGCGCGCTTGCACGCGCATGTCCGCCCCGAGATCGGTGACGAAGGAGTTCTGTGGATCCGCGACGGGCGGCATCCGGTCTTGGAACAAGCGCTGGTGCAGGAACGCTTTGTCCCGAATGACGTGTCGCTCGATCTCGCGCGTGAGCAGATTGCCCTCATTACCGGGCCGAACATGGCCGGCAAGAGTACGTACATTCGCCAAGTCGCCTTGATCACCTTGCTCGCGCATACCGGAGCGTATGTGCCGGCCAAGTCGGCACGCATCGACTTGGTGGACCGCATTTTTACTCGGATTGGCGCCAGCGATGACCTCGCTCGTGGCCAGAGCACGTTCATGGTTGAGATGAGTGAGACGGCCAACATTCTCAACAACGCGACCCGCCGCAGTTTGGTTATTCTCGATGAAATCGGTCGGGGCACGAGCACGTTCGATGGGTTGAGCCTAGCTTGGAGCATTGTCGAACATCTCCATCATCAAGTCGGCGCCAAGACGCTTTTCGCGACGCACTACCACGAATTGACTGAACTCGGCAGCACTCCTGCAGCGAGCGTTGCTTCGAGTGAATCGCTCTCCAGCGAACCCGTGAGTAAGCCCGAATCGTCAGCGCCGGTCCCAGGCTCGACTCCGCAATTGGCTCGAGTTCGAAATTACCATGTCGCCGTGCGCGAATGGAACGATCAACTCGTGTTCTTGCGCCAAGTTCGACCTGGTCCGACCGACAAGAGTCACGGCATCCAAGTCGCTCGGCTCGCCGGCGTGCCCAAGCCCGTGATCGAGCGGGCCAAAGTCATTTTGCGAGTTTTGGAAGAAGCCGAGTTGAACCTTCAGCACGTGCTGGCAGGCGACACCGGCGAAGGGCCTACCTCGAAGCCGAAAGCACCGACGCGGCGACGCGTTGAGCGCGAAAAACTCCGAGAACTCGCCCCGTCCCCACAGTTGGATTTGTTTTCGTCGTAAGTAGCCGCGGACGGGAGGACGCGCTAACTGGGCTTCGTGCGTGGAGCCCACCATCGCAGCAAGAAGTGGTTGGAAGTTGGTGGGAGGAGGACGGCGCCTCGTTCCCTCGGCGGCTACGATCGTAGTCTCGGACGGCAGCACTGTACCTTATGTCGAGGCTTTTAGTGCGAGAGCGATCGGTTCAAGCTGACTCAGTTGATCCTCCGTTAAGGGAGAAAGATAAGGGAGCAGGGGGCCAGTCTTGGCGATACCGGCCAATTCGACCGCATGATGCAACACGCGAGCGGGATTCCAGACATCGCGCAGATCTTCCAGTGGCAGGAATATTTGGCGCACTCGCTCGGCTTCCATCCAGTCGCCTCGCCGACCCGCCTCGAAAAGCTTTCGCGTCAGTGCGGGGGCAACGCAACCTGATCCCGTAGTGAAGCCAGGAAGTTGCCACGTTCGCAGATGCGCAATCGCCGGACGTTCCCCAATGCCACTGACCACGCGCTCCCGCGGAACGCGCTGCAGCAGGCGCTCGAGATAGGAATCAACCGTGGGATCCTTTCGGACGACGGCATACTTGATTCCCACGCAGGCCTTCGACTCCACCAAACGGCCCAACATATCCAACCCGGCATCGAGGTCAGTGCCCAACGTCGTCTCATCTTTGAGATACAAAATCAGGGGCGTCTCGGCAGCTTCGACAATTTCGTTCAATCCGGTTTCAAGACCACTGGCTGTTCGCGGATCCGAACAGGGCAACATCATCACGGCAGGAAATCGGAGGCGACGGAGCAGCGGCGCCTGATCTTGCGCGCGTCCGAATCCCGGGCCGCAAGCGGGGAGCAACCACCAGTCTTCGCTCAACCCGGCCATCCATTCGAGGAGCTTCGTGTAATGCCTCAGCGAGCAATGGAAAATCTCCGCGTTTCCGCCGAACATGAAGTTCCGAATGCCCCCGGCGGCAATGTGTCGCAAGAGCTGATACGTCTGCTCGAAGTCGGGAGTCCGCTTCGCCACCCGCTTTCGACACCAGGGCGGAACGGCGATCACATCAGCTAGATCGGGTGGGGTGATGGGATCAGTTCTCATGGCAGACTCAGCGAAGGTCGGCGAGAAAGGGCAAGTCCCGGCGGTATTGGGCCAAGGCGTTTAGGTCGAGAGAAACGGCCGCACAAAGTTCGCGATCCTTCACTTCGAGTAACGGCTCACCATGATAGTCAAAGACCACCGAGTCGCCGGAATACTCATGCTGCGGGTCGCGGCCAATCCGATTGACGCCGACGACGTAGGCCTGGTTCTCAATGGCGCGCGCTTGGAGCAGGCGAAGCCAATGATGCCGTCGCGGCGAAGGCCAGCTCGCGATCACCACGTACAGCGAAGGAGCAGTCTCACGAGCGATCTGTCGGAAGATTTCCGGAAAGCGCAGATCGAAACACACGAAGGGCGCGATTACCGTGTCTTGGAGAGTGAACGAAATTGGTTGGGTTCCCGCCGAGTAGGCGCTGTCCTCGCCACCGACTCGGAACGGCCGCATCTTCGCGTACTCGGCCACGTGAGATCCATCTGGCCCAACCACGAGCGCGTGGTTTTCAAAGCGACCTTCCGTAGTGCGGATCGCCAGCCCCGCGATCAGTGTGATCTGAAACTCCCGCGCCACTTTCGCTAGAAATTCAAACGTCGGTCCGGCCGCCGGCTCCGCGAGGCGCGCCGCTTCCAAACTAAAGCCAGTCGCGAACATCTCGGGCAACGCGACCAAGGTGCCTGGGGGAGGCGCCGCTGCTTGAATCAGTTTATGCGCCTTTCGGAAGTTCGCGGGTTTGTCTTCCCAGACGACGTCCATTTGGACCACGGCAACATTCATGCGGTGAAGGATGAGTCGGTCGGCGGAATTTTAAAAGATGTCTGGTTCTGGTGTCGGCATCGTACCGGAAAGGAATCGAAAATCGCAGCCTTCGTTGGCTTGAGTGACTTCTCGCGAGAAAAGAAGCCCGTATCCGCGCGCATATCGAAGCTCAGGCGGACGCCAAGCGTTCCTTCGGCGAGCTGCCTCCTCGGCGCTAACGTGCCAATGCAGACGTCGCTCCGGAACGTCGATCTCGATTCGATCGCCGTCCTGTACCAGCGCTAGCGGCCCGCCGACAGCCGACTCCGGCGCGACGTGTAAAACGCAAGCTCCATAGGCCGTGCCACTCATGCGTGCGTCGGAAATGCGGAGCAGGTCGCGCACGCCTGCCTGCAACAGTTTTTTGGGGATCGGCAACATTCCCCATTCCGGCATTCCAGGAGCTCCGATCGGACCGCCATTCTGCAAAACCAAAACCGAGTCAGGTGTCACCGGAAGATCGTCCCGGTCGATGCGTGCTTTCAAATCGGCGTAGTCGCGAAAGACCAGCGCCGGACCAGTGTGCCGATGCAATCGAGGATCGGCCGCCGCGTGTTTGATGAGACATCCGTCCGGCGCCAAATTTCCCCGCAAGACAGCTAATCCACCATCGGGGGTTAGCGGATTACCTCGCGGCCGAATTACCTCGGGATTCAGATTTTCGGCGTGGTCCAAAAGCTCACCCAACTTCTGGCCGCTCACGGTCGAGACCGTCAGGTCCAAGTCGTCACGAACCTCGCGAAGCAACGCCGCCAATCCGCCGGCATCATGAAAATCTTCCATGAGGAACCGACCGGCAGGACGCAGGTCTGCCAGCACTGGCACTCGGCGGGACGCGCGATCGAAAACTTCCAGGTCGAGTGAGATTCCCGCGCGCCTCGCTAGTGCGATCAAATGAATCACCGCGTTGGTCGAACCACCCAAGGTCATCAACGTGGCGACCGCATTATCGAACGTCGCGCGACTCAAGAAACGCGACGGTCGAAAATCCTCCTTCACCAAAGTCACGATGCGCCGACCGCACGCCACGGCGAGGCGCGAATGGGCGGCCTGCACGGCGGGAATCGTCGCCGCGCCCGGTAAGGTGAAACCCATCGCTTCCGCCAGCGCCGCCATCGTCGAGGCGGTTCCCATCGTCATGCAGGTTCCCGGCGAACGCGCGATCCCATCCTCGATCCCTTCCCAAGCGCCACACTCCAGCCGACCCGCACAGCGCTCACCCCAGTACTTCCACACGTCGGTCCCACTCCCGAGCGTCTCGTTCTTCCAACGTCCCTTCAGCATCGGACCCGCCGGCAAAAACAGACACGGCAAATCCATGCTGATCGCCCCCATCAGCAGTCCCGGCACCGTTTTATCGCAGCCACCCAGGAGTACTGCCCCGTCAATCGGATGGCACCGCAACACCTCTTCGGTCTCCAGCGCGAGCAGATTGCGATAAAACATCGTCGTCGGCTTCATCAACATCTCGCCGAGCGAAAGCACCGGAAGTTCCAGCGGGAATCCACCCGCTTGCCAGACGCCGCGTTTCACGGCTTCCGCCCGCTCACGGAAATGGGAGTGGCACGTGTTGAACTCGCTCCACGTATTCAGAATCGCAATCACCGGCCGACCAGCGAAGTCCTCGTGATCGAAGCCCATTTGCTTCACTCGCGAACGATGGCCAAACGAGCGCAAGTCGTCCGGGGCGAACCAGCGCGCGCTGCGCAAGGTTGGAGGCGCGGCTGAGCCGGGTGGGGCGGTCGACGGATTGCTGGGTGACGACATGCGAACGAGCGACGGACTAGAGGTCGCAGTTCTGTCGCTCTCGGTTCAAGTCAATACGGGCAGACGGCGGGCCGAAGAGGCCGAAGATGCGTCTGGGCTTCAGCGACCGTTAGTCGCCGAGCTCGCCGAGAAGTACGTGGAGGCCAACCTGGGGGAGGTGACCGATCCTACCTCGCGGAGGTTAGACGCGTGCCAGTCCCTCGTAGATTGCCGACAGAGGCACGCTGAATTCTAGCGACGGCAATGTCAGAACGGAGTCAGGACTGGCCAGGATTTCGGGAGCCCACTCGTGACCGCGCCGATAAACGGTCACTTCCCAATAGTCCTGTGCGACGAGCACATATTCTTCCAGCGATTCCATCTGGAGATAACTCCACCGCTTCTCGCGCCGATCAATTCGTTCGGTCGAATCCGAAAGCACTTCTATCAGCACCTGGGGATAGCGTTTGAAGTAACGGTCGGTGTCGCGCGGATCACAGGCCACCACTACATCGGGATAATAGAACACCTCTTCGCCGCGGAGCACCAGGCGCACCTTCATGTCCGCCACGAAGGCCCGACAACGTTGGCCGCGAAGATGAGCGTGCAAGGCTGCAAATAGATTGCCGGTGATAGTGCAGTGCTCCTCGCTGCCTCCGGCCATGGCGTACACTGAACCCCCGATGTATTCATGACGCACCTCGCTCTGCTCTTCGCCGGACAGATACTCGGCGACGCTCATTGGGGCCGGTTTTAGAACTGCGCTCATGGCTTCGGTCAAGTTACCGGGTCTGTCTGGCAAGACAAGCAGTCGGGCGGTGCCTCCCTGGGACGGGGATTTTGAATCATGAATTTACTGGTCAGTAATAGCGGCCGGCTAAACGGCCGGGACGACATGGGGCGCGTCGCACTCAGTGCCCTCGGCTGTGCCTTGAAGTGCGGTTGCGCAGCGTGAGCGAAAGACGGTCGGCGGGCGAATGGCGTCGGCATTCGAATGGGCGCGGCGCCGGCGGGCAATGAGTTCGTACTTAGTTGGCGACCGAATTGATGCGGGCCGCGGCGAAGCCAGCGCCAAATCCATTGTCGATGTTGACCACGGTGAG
>DLVS01000355.1 GCA_003445095.1 Verrucomicrobiales bacterium | reverse complement strand
GTCAATCCACCGAGCAGATGGGTGACGAGCTTGATGCGCTGGGCCTCACCGCCGCTTAGAGTGGGGCTGGTCTGTCCAAGTCGCAGGTAATCTAGGCCGGTGTCGCGCAGGGCTTCGAGCGGGCGCACCAAGCGCCGATGGGCCGAGAAAAATTCCACCGCCTCGGCGACACTGAGATCCAGGATGTCGGCAACGGACTTGCCCTGCCAGGTAACATCAAGCGTTTCGGGATTGAAGCGCTTGCCGCCGCAGCGCCCGCACTTCACTTGAGTCGGGGGAAGAAAATTCATTTCGATTTCGATGACGCCTTTGCCTTCACAATCAGGACAACGGCCCTGCGCTGAATTGAAGCTGAAACGCCCTGGTCCATACCCGCGCAGCTTGGCTTCGGGCGATTGGGCGAAGAGTTGGCGTATGGTGTCGAAGAAGCCCACATAGGTGGCTGGAGTGGAGCGCGGAGTTCGTCCAATCGGCGATTGATCGACCTCGTGAACGGCGGCCAGCGATTCAGCTCCCTCGACCCAACAGCCGGTCCGGCTCGGAGGACGAGTTCGTTTGATGCCCTCTTCCACCGCGGGGAATAGGCAATTCTTCACGAGAGTGCTTTTGCCCGAGCCGCTGACACCGGTGACCACCACAAAGCGACCCAGGGGGAATCGAACGGTCAGATCCTTGAGGTTGTGCAAGGCGGCGTGATGAATCGTCAGCCACGAAGATTTAGCTGAGGCGGATGACCCGAGCGCCGACTTTCGGTGGGACCTCTTCGAAGCGACGTCGCCGGGGGCTACCGGGCGCCGCTGGCCGCGGGTAGGATATGTTTTAGTCGCAAGCTCGCGCAGATACTGGCCGGTGATCGAACCCGGGTGCCGCATCAGTTCGGGAATGGTTCCCGTTGCCACGACTTGTCCCCCGTTCACTCCGGCGCCGGGTCCGAGATCGAGGACGAAGTCGGCGTGGCGCATGGTTTCTTCGTCATGTTCCACGACGACCAAGGAATTGCCGCGATCACGCAGTGCCTTTAAGCATTCGAGCAAACGCGCGTTGTCCCGCGAATGCAGTCCGATCGTCGGTTCATCGAGGATGTAAAGGACTCCGCTGAGATTGGAGCCGAGCTGCGCCGCGAGCCGGATCCGCTGTGCCTCGCCACCGCTGAGTGTGATGACACTGCGTCCCAATTGCAGATAGCCCAATCCAACCTGCTTCAGAAAGCGCAGCCGCTCCCGAATCTCGGGCACAATGTCCCGCCCGATTTCCGCAGCGCGGCCGGTCAGTCGGAGCGATTCCGCCCACTCCAGCGCTTCATTTACGGAGTAGCGAGACACATCATCGACGGTGACGGCATTCTGCGCCGATGACGTCGTGCCGCGCTTGCCGCGAGGCGACGGTCGATCGACAACGGTACGATCGGAGAATCTCACCGCGCGAGCCTCCGGCTTGAGCCTCGCGCCGTGACAGTCCGGACATTCCTCGCGGTCGTTCGCCCAACGCCACCAGCTCTCTTCGATTGCGTCGCTGTTCGCGCCGCGCTCCACGTCGGGCAAATGAAACAACTCCCCGAAGCCGCGGCATTTCGGACACCACCCTTGGCTCGAGTTGTAGCTGAAATCCTTGGGATCCAGCGGCCCGAAGCTTCGACGGCATTTCGGGCAGGCGCGGTCGGTCGAATGAATCGTTACGACGCCACGACGATCGGATGCGAATGCTACCCCGTGGCCGACTTCCAAAGCCTGTTCGATGAGTTCACGCAGGCCTCTCGCCGGTGCGGAGATCGTTTCATCGGCCGACGTTTTCTTGTTTCGCCGCCCCAGGGTGGAGGTGCGCTCAGTTACCTTCGCCGGGCCGCCGGGCCCCGCTACGAAAGACCCGATCACAACTTCAATGTCATGTTCTTTGAAGCGGTCGAGTCGGAAAGGTTGAGCCGTATCAAACCATCGTCCGTCGGCTCGGAGTTCGCTATAGCCGTGCTTGCGAGCCCAGTCGGCGATTTCGCTGTGGAATCCTTTCCGATTGCGAACGACCGGCGCCAATAACGTGAGCTCGCCCCGCTCTCGGGCGGCGGCTTCCAGTGTAGCCCGCATTTCATCTCGTGTCTGAGCTTCAACGGGAAGATGACAATCGGGACAATACTGGGTTCCGAGTCGGGCAAACAGCAATCGGATGAAATGATACACCTCGGTGACGGTAGCCACGGTGCTTTTGCCGCCGCCGCGAGAGGTGTTCTGTTCGATACTTACCGTTGGGGGCAATCCCGCGATGAGATCCACGTCCGGTCTGGCCAATTGTTCAACGAACTGTCGCACATATGCGCTCATCGAATCCAGAAAGCGACGCTGGCCCTCGGCGAACAGGAGGTCGAATGCGAGCGTACTCTTGCCGCTGCCACTCACGCCGGTGATCACCACGAATTGGCCATGAGGAATGTCTACCGAGACATTCTTCAAGTTGTGTTCGCGAGCTCCGCGGATGGCGATGGCGTGAGCGGGCAAGTCCACAAAAGGGTCCGTAGAATTTTCGCGACGTGCAGTCAACGACACGCCCCGACCAATAGCACGCCCCGCTCGGAGTGCCAGGCGGCGCGGAAAAGGGTTGCCCCGAATCTCGATTATCGGTCACCGACTTGGTCGACGGCTTCGATGCGCGTTTGTCGCATCACCGCGGACGTCAGGTCGTGGAAATCCCATCGAATCAGGGTTGAGCCTTACCAGTCCTTCAGCCTACTTGCGACGGCTGCGCGCTCTGAGCACCATGCACAAATCAATGAATCCCCTCAGGTATATCGCAACCCTTCTCGGAGTGGTCGCTTCGCAGGGATGCTCGGTCTTAATTACGCCCGGGACCGAACCAGCGCAGACCGTTCAAACTGATTTTTCAGATCCGGTGCTGAACCAGCGGCGAATCTTGGTCGTAGGCAACATCACTGACACGGCGGCGGCAGAGACGATCCGACAACTCTTCTTCCTCGACGCTCAAAATAGTCAACCCATCGACTTGTATCTCATGACCCCCGGGGGCGATTTGAAAGCCGCGTTTGCAATCGAGCATGCGTTTCAATTGACTCGCTCTCCGATCAACACCCATGCACTCGGCGAGTGCAATTCCAGCGGAGCCGTGCTCCTGGCAGCCGGAACCGGCCACCGACAAGCTTTCCACGACTCCACCATCGTGATTCATGGGATGGTTGTGAAAAATGACCCGCCGGTACGATACGTCGAGTTGACTCAAGAATCCTATACAGCGTTCTGGCGACGCCACGCCAAACTGCCCGAGTCCTGGCTTCCCGTTCCTCCGGGAAAAACCTTTGTCCTCTCGGCGCAACAGGCCCTGGACTATGGAGTTATCGACTCGATCATCGCGCGACCGGAGCCAGTACCGGGCGCAAAACCTAATCGGTAAGACTCAAACGTAACGTAATCTTGAACCTCCACGTTTCCGGTGGCGCGGCGGCGATGCTCCCCATTGGCAGCAGGTGGGTTCTGTAAAGTTCCTACTTCGGAAATAACAACTGCAACTCGACCCGCAATTGCCAGTCAGGTCCGTTTTCAGGCGTCCTGACGTTGTAGTAAGCTTGGATCAGTCCGTTCAGAGGCAGACGTCCAAGATGGAAGACTTTGCCGATGCCGCCGCCAAGGGGGACCGTCCATGCCTCGGCCCCTGACACCCGCCAATTGGCGGTCAGGACGGGCGCGCTGTTGAGGTACCAACCGGCCGGGAGGTTGTAATTGATAAAGGGCTGAATCGTCATAGCACTGATCTTTTGCGAACCCCAACCGGCGAAGGACCACTGCTGATTGGCCAAGACGCCAGCAACCCATGGCCCTTGGGTCGTCACCGCAATCAATGCTGGGCCTACGCTCCACATGCCAGCCCCGAGCGACGAGTCGGTGGCGGTCGGAAGGGTGAAGGTTGGACCGGCACCCCAGGTTACCTGCCCATCTTTCGCAGGCGACAGATAGAAACTTGGATTCAAATCCCCCAGTCCAAATGCCGCCGGGATTCCTGGCGCAACTGATGGTTGATCAATAATTGGAATGACCGTTCGCGTGATTAGGCTCCAGTCGTCGTTGAGCGAAACCGGAATCACCGGTTCGACGTCAAGAATCCATTGGGTGGCCTCTTCAGGGCCGATCCCGAAATTGAAATTATTCTGAAACGGCACCTTGACGAGTTTGGCGAGAGGATTTTGGACCTGTCTCGCCAAGGCCTCGGTTGAGGAGGCGGAGGATTCGGGCTCGGCGAATAAGGTTTGGCTCGCCATCGCGCCAGCCACAGCCAAGGCCGTGACAATTCCTCGAATCATTCGACGGGAGCTTCGACCCCGTGAACGCAGGCCGCCATTTCTCGCCAGCATGTTCACCAAGGTTCTCATGTGGAAATCGGCGAACTCCATGTTAACCCACCACGAGCCGAAGTGACGAGGCCCGATCAAAGCGCAAAGCATGTGGTTACGCGGGCATGAAAAAGGGAGTCACATGATGGCGTCGCCGGCGTGAACGCAGAAAGTGCTGAGGCTCTATCTCGGTTTGTCCGCCAGTCCCCGGTCTTGCCAGCGCCTGGCGAATTGTGTCCCGTGGGTCATGCTCCCTCGGCATAAAAGGTCCCTTCGTTGAAGCTAGCTCACTACAAATTCTGCGTGTTCGTGATCCTGCTGGGCCTTCACAATAGAATGGCTATGTCCTCGTCCTCAAGATCACGTCGTACGGAAAACGACGGAGCAATTGAATTTGCACAGCATCTTGGCGGGCAGAAATCACCTGAAACCAGCGGGGAATCAAATCTTGCCGGAATCGCAGCGCAGCCTGGGCTAGTGCCGGAAGACGTTGGCTTGGGTGAGCTTTTTCGGACAGCAGCCAGAATGAGGTCGGCACGCAACAGCTCTTTGACGGCTCAATCTCACCCTGAGCCCACAATGACCGGCATTTGACCTTGAAGCCAAAGGTCGAGAATTGCTTAATTCTACCCACTCAGACTCCGATGTTTGATCATTCAGGATTCTCCTGCGTGGCCCCGTCGGAGGAGGAGATTCCCATCCACGTCCCAACTCTCTCCCCAACAACTGTCCACCATGTGGTCACCTGTCCACCGTCTGTTGCTCGTCACGCTTGCGGTTCTGTCTCTCCAGCCTTGTCGCGCGCTTGATCACTCGCCCCGCTGGCACGGCGACCGAATCAAGTACGGTCCGAATGACAGTGCTAACGGTCTGGTGGACTTGGATACCGATTTTCCTCGAGGTAGCTTCGAGTACTGCAAATGGGGAGTCCTGCTTGATGATGGCCAGCGGAACCAAGTCTCACTGCAATTTTCACCACTTACTCTGGGGCCCTACAACAATTCAACCAAGGAACTGTTTTTATCTCACCAGACCAATGTGCTGGAGCTGATCCGATTCCCCGATGCCGCCGAATGGACGGCACCCGACCTATCTATTCTCGGCAATCCGACCGATGGAAAGATCCAGTTTACACAATTTCCGCATCTGACCATTTCCGACAATTCAAGTCTGTATCTGGCCTTGTTACGGGTCCTCCACTTTTCTCCGATTCTTTTCACAACCGAAGCTGACGGAAGAGAGCCACGACTCCGGCCCTCAACGAAGAAACTCGTGGTGTTGATCCATGGTTGGAATCCTAATAGCAACCCCGACAGCTACAGTGGCGATGCCGAAGAATTCAATGCCCTTGAAATACAGCTGCGAAGTGAGCTAGCCAACGAATGGAAGCTCCTCAAATATCACTGGGAGGCTGACGCCGATACCGGCGCCTGGCTCTCTTTTTCAGCGTTTGATCACGCGACTCGTGCTGCAGAGATCGCTCATCAACATGGACAGCATCTAGGCGAATTGCTGCACGAGACGTGTCCTAACCTTGAGAGCATCCATTTCATCGCGCACAGCGCTGGCTCCTGGGCGGCACGCTCAGCCTTGAAGTATCTCCTTATTCATAATCCGAGGTTGATCGCTCAGGTCACCCTCCTCGACGCATTCATTCCTGGTTCTGTCCCGAAGACTAGTCCCCTTACCCAGACTCGAATGGAGGCTTTGGCTAACTTCGAGGGCCAGGAGCGAATTCATCAGCTCGAGAATTATTATTCGGCGGATGGTGTAACCGGATCTGGAACCCAAGAAACCTTCAACTGGCGTTCTCAAGATTACGGTGATTTCAAAGTTGATTGGGACCCAGGTGATGGACATAGCCCGCCTTTTTACGGCGACAATCTACCGTTTCAGTTCGGCCACTTCGGCCCAATTCAGTTCTACACCGATACGGTGGTGTCGATCGACCGAACCAAAGTTCCGCCAGCCTTGGAGAATGCCCCGTACTATCCGCTTAAGGAAAGTCAGATCGGTTGGTGGCAAAGTCTGTTTCTGAATGAGCCCCTAGTCATCGAACAACCGACCGACCGTAGTGTCGTTGCCGGTCAATCGGTGACTTTTCGGGTCGGTGGCACTTCGCGCCGGGCGTCGGCGCTTGGACAGCCTGGTCCCGACGTGAGGATCCAATGGTTTCGCGACGGCCAAGCGCTTGACGGAAAGACTTCACCGACTCTGGTTCTGAACCCGGTGTCCGCCAACGATTCGGGCGAATACTATGCGGAACTATCCAACGGGGCTGGCAGAACTCGCTCTGCGAGCGCGACGCTCGTGGTGGCCGACTCCAGTGGAACGCTCTTCATTACGCAGCAGCCGCAGGATCAGACTGTCCGAGAAGGACAGACAGGCACGTTCACCGTCGCAGCGACCGGCAAATCACCGTTGAGCTATCAATGGCGGCGAAACGGCTCCGACGTTCCTGGTGCAACCTTATCCAGTTTTACCACCTCACCCGTGGCCCTCGCGAACGACGGATTCACGTACCAAGTCATGGTCACCGATGCCCAAGGCACGAAAGCAAGCCGCATCGCTTTGTTGACCGTTAGTCCAGCTGCCGACAGTTGCGACGATCCCACCGAACCAAACGATTCTTCTCCCACCGCAACACCACTTGCGTTCGGTGCACCCGTCAGCGGTTATATCTGCACGCGAGCTGATGTGGACTGGTACAGGGTCGAGGTAGCCACCCCAGGGTTGTTGAGCTTCGGACTAAGCCCACCAGCGGCCAACGATTACGATCTCGAGCTGTTCGGGCCGGATGGCCGATACCTAGCCGGCTCTTATTTGAGCCTGGGGAAAGTGGAGAGCCTGGCGTACCGCTCCGCCGCCACCGGCGCCTATTTTGTGCGCGTGTACGGCTACCCGTCGGGCAACGGCTCGCATAATTCGACGGAGGCCTATGGCCTGGCAGCCGGATTTCTTTCCGGCCCGATCGCTATTCTAAGCCAACCGGCTAACCGCACGGTCCCCGCTGGGGCGAGTGCCACCTTTGGTGTAACCGCCACAGGTGCCCCGCCCCTGACCTACCAATGGCTCAGAAATGGCTCAGAAATTCCCGGTGCCACCCGCCCCACCTACGCGACCGATGCTCTTTCGCGGGGAGATAGTGGCTCGGAATATCGGGTCCGAATCACCAACGCGTTCGGATCTGTTCTGAGCGCTCCCGCGGGCCTAACCGTTACAACGCCGAATGTAATTACCTGGACCGGAGCCGGCGGTGACGGCAGGTGGGTTAATCGGACTAACTGGAACCCGAGGCGGTTACCGGTCGTAGGCGATAACGCCTTGATCGAAAACGCCTTTGTTCAAATCCCGGAAAATGTGGAACTCACAGTCCTTACCCTTCAGAACTCTTCTTTGTCGGGACCTTTGACACTAGGGCCCCACCAATTCGTGAATTGGATACTGAACGAAGATCACATTCTATCTGGTTCCCTAACCAACCGGGGCACAGTGCGCGTCAGCGGCGGTGGCAGGCTGTTGTTGTCGAGTTCACTCT
>DLVS01000103.1 GCA_003445095.1 Verrucomicrobiales bacterium | reverse complement strand
CGAATCCGCTTGGTATTTCGCCAAGGATTTTTCGTAGAGCGAGGCTAGGGCCGTAACTTCCACTGGGGCGGGTGCTTGACCGGTGAGCGTGCGGAAGAGCCAGGCGCATTGCGCGGCCGTGTCCGGTCCACCTTCGGCAATCATGCGGCGGGCGATCGCCTGGGCGGCTTCTAGATAGACAGGATCATTCATCGTCACGAGCGCTTGGAGGGGCGTGTTCGTAGGGATGCGGCGTGGCGTGCAGATTTCGCGGCTGGGGGCATCAAAGGTGATAAAGCTGGGATACGGACTGGTCCGGCGCCAATAGGTGTAGAGTCCGCGGCGGTAGCGATCCTCGCCTTCCGGCGTGACCCACTTGGACCCGTTGTACACGACGTTCCAAATGCCCTCCGGCTGGGGAGGCATCACCGGTGGGCCTCCCATCTTGGTGCTCAGCAGTCCGGCGGCCGCCAGGGCTTGGTCGCGCACCATTTCAGCGGTGAGCCGGGTGCGCGGTCCACGAGAGAGCCAGCGGTTGCGCGCGTCTTTCGTGAGTCGTTGGGCGTCGGCGCGATGGTCCTGACGGTAGGTCGCGCTGAGGACGAGTTCCTTCAGCAGCGGCTTGAGGCGCCAGCGATGTTCATTCTGAAAACGCAGCGCCAGCCAATCGAGCAGCTCAGGATGGCTCGGCGGCAATCCCGTGGAACCGAAATCCTCGAGCGTCTCGACGAGGCCCGCGCCGAAGAGTTCGGCCCAAACCCGATTCGCCATGACTCGCGCCGTGAGTGGGTTGTCGGGACTCACAAGCCAACGGGCCATCGCCAGGCGATCACGCTTTCCGTTCTCGGTGACCGGCAGCGGTGGGAATCCCGCCGGGACTCCGGGAGCCACGATTCGGTCCTTGGACAGAAATCCGCCGCGAATGAATAAGCGCGTCTCCCTCGCGCTGGCCGCCGGGCGTTCTTGCATGACCAGCGTGGTGGTGCCCGGGATTGCCTTCCGCTGCTCTTTCGCTTTGGCCCAGCGGTGGCGGAAATCCTTTTGTGTGTCAGAAAGTACGAGCGCGGCCCATTCCGATCGACTGGAAGCGCCAATTCGAAAATGCTGAACGGTGGCGCCCTTCGTATGCGCGTCGTCGTCAATTTGCTGATACAA
Organism: Verrucomicrobiales bacterium; assembly: GCA_003445095.1. Taxonomy (GTDB): domain Bacteria; phylum Verrucomicrobiota; class Verrucomicrobiia; order Limisphaerales; family UBA9464; genus UBA9464. Next base: position 3,374 of record DLVS01000103.1, on the reverse strand, counting down.
CCGGAGACGCAAGGATTGACCGGCTGGGAGCTTGAGCGGCTCCCGAAGCACGAACACCAACCACCGCGGCGCATTCAGCCGCGGGTATTCGCCGCCGCCGGCCTCGCCATCACTTAGACTGTCTTCCGGATCGAAGGGTTGGGTGAGTTCGTCGGCGAAGACCGCTTCCAATTTTACTTCGTTATTCGTGAGGGAGGCCTCGGAGTCGTCCGCGGGAGAGGCGACGAACATCCGGAACCAACTCACCACCGCGCCGTATTCCGGCCAGAGTTTGGGATCATCGCTCTTCGGAAGAATGTCTAACTTTACGGCGGTGATCGTTTCCGGCACCGCTCCGGCAGTGATGTTGTAAACACCACCCACTGGCACGGTGCCGCCGACCACCACTTCGTTTCGATCCACCGTAAACTTGGCTTCGGCCGGGCCGGTGATTTTTTCCACGGACAGCGGTTTCCAAGTTTCCCCCGCCTCCAATCGCTTACCCGCTTCGTTCCGCTCCCGGCGCAGCGCCGCAATCTCGCGGTCGAGGCGTTCGGCTTCGTCCCAGCGCGAATTGTCGGACGGCACGTGGAGTTTCGGGAAGTCGCTGTTGGCATCGGAATCCTCCGTGTTGTTCAGGAAAGAGTAGAACGCATAGTAGTCCTGATGCTGGAAGGCGTCGTACGGATGACTATGGCATTGGACACAACCAAACGTCGTCGCCTGCCACACGGTCCAAGTGGCATTCACTCGATCAATCACCGACGCCACGCGAAATTCCTCATCGTCCGAACCGCCTTCAGCATTCGTCTGCGAGTTGCGATGAAAACCGGTCGCCACGCGATCAGCCATCGTTGCCTCGGGCAAAAGGTCACCCGCCATCTGTTTGACAGTGAATTCGTCGAACGGCATATCCGCATTGAAGGCGCGCACGACCCAATCGCGATATTGCCAAACCTCCCGCGACGGATCGCGCTCATAGCCCATCGTGTCGGCATACCGAGCGAGATCGAGCCAGAGAGCGGCCCAGCGTTCACCAAAGCGCGGGCTCGCCAACAGCCGATCGACCGCCTGCTCGGCGGTCTCTTTTCCCGATCCGAGCGCCTCGATCTCGACCGTGGTCGGCGGAAGCCCAACGAGATCAAACGAAGCCCGGCGAAGCCATTGCTCAGCCGATGCCTGGCTGGTTGGGACCAGTCCCTCGGCTTCGAGCTTATGTAAGATGAAATAGTCGCCACCCCAGCGAGGCCACTCGGCGTTTCTCACCCGCGGCAGCACCTGCGGGACAGGCTTTTCGTAAGCCCAATGCGCACTCCATTTGGCTCCGGCCGCAACCCACTCCTTGAGCTTGGCGATGTCCTCGGCCGGTAGCGGTTGACCGTCGCCATGATCCTTCGGCGGCATGCGGTCGTCCGGGTCCGGGGTGGTCACGCGGCGGATCAGTTCTGACTTCTCCAGGTCACCTGGTACGACCGGCACGGCTCCTGATTTCACCGGAGCCATCAGCTTTTCAGGGTAGATAATCGACACCCCGCCAGCTTGTTTCACACCGCCATGGCACGACGCGCAATGGCGATTGAAGATGGGCCGAATGTCATGGTTGAAGTCCGGTTCGGCGGATGCAAAGAAAGGACCCGCCGCCGCGAGCAAGATTAGGCGACGCATCTCGAAGGCGCCGCGTTGAATGATATTTTTCACGCCAACACCTCCCGGATTACCCGCGACGGTTTGGTAATATTCGTCAGACGCTGGTCGAGTCCCTGATATGGGTAAGTCAGGCGTTTGTGATCGAATCCGAGCAAATGGAGAATGGTCGCCTGCAAGTCGTGCACGGAGGTCCGGCCCTCGACGGCTTCATAACCCAAATCGTCGGTCCCGCCGAAGCTGACCCCGGGCCTCACACCCCCGCCGGCCATCCAGAGCGTGAAGCCACCCGGATTGTGATCGCGGCCCGGGAATTTCGGCGGCATGCCGGCCCGGTTTTCCGACATCGGCGTGCGGCCGAATTCTCCCGACCAGACTACTAGGGTATCGTCCAACAGGCCGCGTTGCTTCAAGTCCATTAGCAACGCGGACATCGGCCGATCAACATCACGGCATTGTCGAACGAATCCCGAATTCAACGACTCCGATTCCGCCGCTCCATGTGAGTCCCAACCCCAGTGAAAAAGCTGAATGAATCGCACGCCCCGCTCGGCCAACCGCCGGGCCATCAAACAATTGTTGGCAAACGATTCCGCGCCCGGTTGCACGCCGTAGGCCGATTTGACGGTTTCCGGTTCTTGCGAGAGATCGAACGCCGCCGCTGCGCTGACCTGCATCCGGAACGCGGTTTCGTACTGCGCCATGCGGGTCAGGGTTTCTGGATCGCCGAAGTCTTCGTAGGCTTTTTGGTTCAGCATCGTCAAGGCGTCCAAAGAGTCGCGTCGAAGATCGCGGGAAATTCCGGCGGGATCGGCCAAATAGAGCACCGGGTCGCCTTTGGATCGACATTGCACGCCTTGATAGACGCTCGGAAGGAACCCGGCGCCCCAACCCGATTTCCCGGCATCTGGCGTCTTTCCACCGCTCAACAGCACGATGAATCCCGGAAGGTTCTCGCTCTCTGAACCGAGCCCGTAAGTCACCCACGCGCCCATGCTGGGATAACCCAGCGTCGAATACCCCGTGTGCATCGCGAGCTGCGCCGGAGCGTGATTGAACTGTTCGGTGTGCATGCCTTTGAGGAAACACACCTCATCGACGAGTTGCGAAAAGTACGGCAACCGGTCGCTCACCCAAGCACCGGACTGGCCGTGCCGCTCGAAGGGAAACTGCGAGCCCAGAAGCTTCGGTACTCCCTGGATGAAGGCGAATCGTTTTCCTTTCAGAAAGCTCTCCGGGCATTCCTGGCCGTTGTGCTTGTTCAGCTCCGGCTTGTAATCGAACAACTCCAAATGGCTGGGCGCGCCCGCCATGTGGAGAAAGATCACCCGCCTGGCTTTGGGCCGATGGTGCGGTGCCACGGGCGTCAACGGTCCTCGCCCCGCGCGATCTAGTGCCGCGCCCCAGGTGTGTCCTTGGGCCGCCAGCCACATGGCACCGAGTCCGGTGGAGCAATTTTGGAGAAAATGCCGCCGGGTGAGAGAGTGATTCATAGCGCGAGATTGGAGGACTACGCCATCCTCGTCAGGTCGGCAAGGATGCTACCATCAAGCCTCGCCACTTTCACTACCAACGGATCCCCAACAGTCCTGAACCGTTCAAACGGTAGGGATGGCGCGCTGCGCCGTCCCCGCCCGTCAGGCGGATTTCGTAACCGCGGGTGGGAAAGTTTCTTTAGAACATCATTCGCGATTGGGGCCGGGCTGTTCATCGGGCTGCGTTCGCAAAGGCCGCAGTGGGCTGCGCCCAAC
>DLVS01000776.1 GCA_003445095.1 Verrucomicrobiales bacterium | reverse complement strand
AATGGATATAGAGTTATTGGTAAGGTGGATAGTTGGTGTATGAGGAGGTGAGATAAAGTGGAATGAATTTTTTTTTGCAAGCAGAAGACGGAATACTAAAGACATAGGTGAGTGGAGTTCGTACGTGAGATCTTACGATCTGAAGATAACTTAGTCATTCCGTGGAATGTGGATGAAGTGCAGCGCAACCGATGGATGGAGGCAGCCGCCTGAGAATAACATGTATATTTTTTTTTTCAAGCAGTCTTCCAACCGTCCGGATCAGCACTTCGCTGCCTGGTGCATCACCTGCCGAAGTTGAAGCGCAGGTGTCGCGGCCGATTGAAGAAGTCGTCAACACGGTCAACGGCTTAAGCGAATTGAGGTCGATCTCCGGTCCCGGCAATTCAATGATCTTGGCCACGTTCGAGCTGGACCGAGATATCGACACCGCGGCGCAGGATGTTCGCGACCGCGTCGCTACCGTGGTCCGCCGCCTGCCCCGCGAAGCCCAACCGCCAGTAATCTCGAAATTCGACAACGACCAGGCACCCGTCTTGACGCTCGCGCTTTTTGGCAACCGCACTTTGCGAGAGCTCACTGAGCTAGCGGACAAGATCGTCAAGGTTCAAATCGAGCGCGCCGCGGGAGTCGGCGGAGTGAATCTCGAAGGTGGCGCGGAACGATCCATCAATCTGTGGGTCGAGGCCGACCGATTGGCGGGGTACGAACTGCCGGTCACTGCCGTTCGCGACGCTCTCAATCTTCAGAACGTTGAAATTCCTGGGGGGAACGTGACGGCCGCCGTCCGCGAGCAATCATTGCGCACCCTCGGTCGCATGACCGAAGCAGCCGAATTCAACGAGCTCGTCATCGCGACCCGCGACGGAGAACCCATTCGCCTAAAGGATGTCGGTCGTGCGGAGGACGGAACCAAAGAACAACGCTCGATTACTCGACTCAATGGCGAACCGACGGTCATGCTCGAAGTTCGTCGCCAATCCGGGGCGAATACGGTGGCGGTGATTGAAGCGGTGAAGGCCCAGTTACCCGTCGTGGCCGCGCAGCTTCCGCCGGATGTTCGTTTCGAAATCATTCGCGACCAATCGCGCTACATCCACGCCGCGCTCAGCGAGATCAACGTCCACCTGATTCTCGGCAGTCTCCTCGCTTGCGCAGTTGTGCTCGCCTTCATGCGCGATTGGCGCGCGACTGTGATCGCCGCAGTCGCCATTCCGACCTCGGTGATCGCCACGTTCGGGATGATGTCGGCGCTTAATTTCACGTTGAACAGCGTTACGATGTTGGCCCTGGTGCTCATGGTCGGAATTGTCATTGATGATGCGATCGTGGTGCTCGAGAACATTTATCGGTTCGTCGAAGAGAAGGCGTTGACGCCATTTCAGGCCGCGAAAGAAGCCACGGCTGAAATCGGTACCGCCGTGATGGCCACCACGCTGAGCTTGGTGGTGATCTTTGTCCCGGTGTCCTTCATGTCGAGTATCTCGGGCCGATTTCTTTATCAGTTTGGGATCACCGCGGCGGTGGCCGTGTTGGTGAGCTTGCTCGTCTCGTTCACGCTCACGCCGATGATGAGCGCGCGGTTGCTGCGCCGGAAACCTGCGGGCTCCTCAGGAGGTGGCTCTCGAAGCGGATTCTATGGCCGGATCCAGAATCAATATCTGCGCCTCTTGCGAGCCTGCCTCACGCATCGTGGCTGGTGCGCGCTGGCCGCGATCGGCGTGATGTTGCTCTCGGTCCCGCTCTACCACGCGGTGCGGCAGGAATACATCCCGACCGATGTCGATGAAGGCGAGTTTGAGGTCAACATCAACGCGCCGGAGGGAACGAGTCTGGAGTCCATGAACACCGCCATGCAACTGATCGAAGGCGAGATTCGCAAGGTGCCGGGAGTGACGCTGGTCCTCGCGACGAGCGGCGGTGGATTCCTCAGCAGTGTCAACAGCGGACGGGCCTATGTCCAATTGACGCCTTTCGCCGAGCGCCGGTTCAGTCTGGGTCGACTGATCCGCGAAACATTGCGGCTGAATCCGCAAAAGGCATTCGTGGGCAACCGAACCCAACGCCAGATCATGCAGGAAATTCGCCAACGCCTGGGGAAATACGGATTGCGAATTGGAGTCAGCAACCTGGCTTCGTTCAATTTTGGAGGTTCGCGCTGGGACATTGACTTCGTCTTCCTGGGTCCAGAGTTGGACCGGCTGCTGGGCTTCGCCAATACGCTGCGCGAGCGGTCCTCGGAACTAGGGCTCCAGGATGCCGATACCAGTCTTCGGCTCGACAAACCCGAATTGCAGGTCGAGATCGACCGTGACCGAGCGGCGGCGTTGAACGTCTCCACCGCTGACATCGCGGATGCCCTGCGATTGATGGTCGGCGGCGACGACCGGCTTTCGCGCTTCCGAGACCTGCGGATGAACGAGGATTATGACGTCACTCTCCGGCTCACCAGCGAGGATCGCCGGGACGCCGACACCATTTCGCGACTCTTCATTCCCGACCGGGATGGCCGGCTGGTACGGCTCGATAACTTGGTGCAATTAACACCGACCAAAACCGCCTCCCGAATCGACCGACTCGATCGCCAGCGGCAAGTGAGTCTCCGGGCGGGTATTGCTCCCGGATTCGCGCTGGCCGATCGATTGGCCGCCTTGCGTGACGCGGCCGACAAGATGGACTTGCCCGCAGGATATTCGACCCGAGTGGCCGGGCGTGGTCGCGAGCTCGAACGGACATTCCGCGAATTCTTATGGGCCTTCGCCTTGTCGGTGATTTTCATGTACATGATTTTGGCGGCCCAATACGAGAGCTTGATTCATCCACTCACGATTCTGTTGTCGCTGCCGCTGTCAGTGCCGTTCGCATTGTTCTCGCTTTGGATCACCGACAGCACGCTCAACTTGTATTCCGGGCTTGGTTTATTGGTGCTCTTTGGCGTGGTGAAGAAGAACGCCATTCTCCAAATTGATCACACTAATCACCTCCGAGCGTTCGGGTGGGAACGAGGCAAGGCCATCCTTGAAGCCAATCGTGATCGGTTGCGGCCGATCTTGATGACGACCTTCGCGCTCGTCGCCGGGATGTTGCCGCTCGCCCTGGGCAATGGGCCTGGCGCTGACGAACGCCGCTCGATCGCCATCGTGGTCATTGGTGGACAATCCTTGGCGCTACTGCTGACGTTGGTTGTGACGCCGGTCGTTTACTCTTGGTTAGATGACCTGGGACGTGTTCTCCATCGCGGGGCGAAGAAAGTGGTGAACCCTGCGATTACTAACGCATCGGTAGTGGGTGCGGCAA
>DLVS01000669.1 GCA_003445095.1 Verrucomicrobiales bacterium | reverse complement strand
GCAGCGCGCCATCCCTACCACCGTTCCGGCCAAGGCCAAGTGCCCTCGCGTTGCTCGCGTTGCTAAGCAGGTGAAACTGAAACTTGAAACCGTGATCCCTTTCCGGCTTGATTGCTCCCGTGATTTCCGCCGCCGTCAGCACGACGACCAGCTAGCGTTCGTTCCGCCAGTCGGACGGACGCTCTACGCCTCGCACCCCGAACCGGTCCGAGGCGTTTTTCTTTAACGGAATGAAACTTTTGCAACGTCGATGAAGTACGGAGAATACAGAGTTTCCGAGGCCAAGTAGCCTTAACGCCGCATCCCCATGATTTACGTTCTCAAACAAAGGTTTTGGTCGTTGGGAAACAACTTCCATATCCGCGATTCCGCCGGCCGCGACGTCTTCCAAGTGAATGGACGAATCCTAAGCCTTGGGGACAAACTGTCGTTCCAAGATTTGCAGGGTCGTGAGCTAATCTTCATTCGCCAAAAAGTGCTATCATGGGGGCTCACGTACTATCTCGAACGCGAAGGCCAAGTCATCGCCGAGGTGCGCAAACATCTGTTCACTTTCCTTAAGTGTAAATTCACGGTGGATGTTCCCGGCCCGGACGACTTTGAAGCGCAGGGCAATTTGCTGGATCACGAGTACACGATCACTCGTCGCGACCGGGTCGCGGCAACCATCAGCAAACGTTGGTTCACCTGGACCGACACCTATGGCGTCGAAACTGCCGACGGTGAAGACGATGTGCTTCTCCTCGCCGCTGCGGTCGTCATCGATCTCGCGTGTCACCAAGAGAATCGGTCGCACTAGGTATCTCAATGAACCTCCCGCACCGATTATTCGTTTGTGCCGCCGCTCTTGGGAACTGGCTGGCGAGTGGAAGCGTCTGGTTTTCCTGGCCTAGTTCTTATTTGCGTTAATCGGCGTCTATCAGCGGTTACTCCATTTTTATGCAAAACGACGAATCCTCACAGCCCAACTTCGAAAACGCCAAATCCGAGGTTCAGCGCAAAACGCTCGATCAGCGGGCGCAGATGGATGACCTGATGCGCCTGCGCCATTCGTGCGCTCACATCATGGCCACGGCTGTTCTTCGGTTATGGCCGGATGCGCTGCTCGATATCGGTCCGCCGACGGAAGAGGGATTCTACTATGACTTCGACTTGTCGCATCGATTCTCGCCCGACGACTTTGCGAAGATCGAAGAGACCATGCGGCAGGTCGTGAAGGAGAACCAAGTCTTCGAGAAATCCATCAAGACTCGGGATGAAGCGCGGGCTTTCTTCGAAGCGAAGGGACAGAAGTTCAAGCTCGAGCGACTCGGGGACATTCCCGAAGGCGAAGCGATCAGTTTCTATCAGAACGGTGAGTTTGTGGACTTGTGTGCCGGGCCGCATGTGATGCGGACGGGCAATGTGAAGCCGGGGGGCTTCAAGCTGCTCAAAGTCGCCAGCGCGTATTTCCGCGGCAACGAGAAGAACCCGCAGTTGCAGCGCCTCTACGGCACTGCCTTCAAGAACAAGGAAGAGCTAGAGAACTGGGTGAAGCTCCAGGAGGAAGCGAAGCGCCGCGACCACCGGAAGATCGGCGCGGAGATGGGGCTGTTCGCGTTCGACGCGGAGTACGTCGGGCCCGGCCTCGCTCTATGGCTGCCCAAGGGCGCAGTACTCGTGGAGGAACTGGAGAAGCTAGCGAAGGAGACGGAGTTCCAGGCGGGATACGTGCGGGTGAAGACGCCGCATCTGGCCAAGGAGAAGATGTATAAGACTTCGGGCCATTTGCCGTATTACGCGGAGTCAATGTTCCCGGCAATGGAGTTACCGCTCGAGCCCGAGCAAAAAACAAAAGCGGAACGCGACTTAGCTGTTGCTCAAGCGAAATATGATAAGTTAGAGAAGCAAGTTAAGGCCACAGACGAATTTAAGGCAGAGGCTGAGAAGCCAGTCAGGATTCAATTCGATAGTCAGAATCAGACGGCTACGATTGAACGAAATCTTGAGTTTCCTATTTCAGAACAACTGGCGGCAGACTTAATTGAGTCGGAAGAGTTACTCGCAAAAGCTGAAAATAGACTAAAGGGAGACCGCTATTACCTCAAAGCCATGAACTGCCCGCATCACCACCGCATCTTTGCGGCGGAACCGCGCAGTTACCGGGATCTCCCGCTCCGGCTCGCCGAATACGGCACGTGTTATCGGTACGAGCAGTCCGGTGAACTCTTCGGCCTCATGCGCGTGCGAGCGCTGAACATGAACGATGCCCACATCTATTGCACCGCCGACCAGTTCGCGGCCGAGTTCAATGCGGTGAACGAAATGTATTTAAAACATTTCAAGGTCTTCGGACTCGACCGCTATCAGATGCGCTTCAGCACGCACGATCCGGCTCGCCTCGGCGACAAGTTCGTCAATGAACCGGAACTCTGGAAACAGACCGAGGACATGGTCCGCCGCGTTCTCATCGAATCCGGCATCAACTACGTCGAGGTCCCCAACGAGGCGGCGTTCTACGGACCCAAGATTGACGTGCAGGTTTGGAGCACCATCGGTCGGGAGTTCACCATCGCGACGAATCAGGTGGACTTCGCAGTGCCGGCGCGCTTCGGCCTGACCTACCGCGACCGCGACAACACCGACAAAACTCCGCTCTGCATTCACCGCGCGCCGCTCGGAACGCACGAACGCTTCATCGGTTTTCTGATCGAGCATTACGCCGGCAACTTTCCGCTCTGGCTGGCACCCGAACAGGTGCGCGTCCTGACCATTGGCGACGACCAACCCATCGTGGATTACGCCAAGTCCATCGTGCAGGAGCTGCGTTCCCAGTTCGTCCGGATCGAAGCGGACCTGAGCACCAACCCCATCAAGGCGAAGATCGCCGAGGCTGAGAAGGCCAAAGTCCACACGATGCTAGTGATCGGCGGCCGCGACTTGGAAGCCGGTAACATAAGCGTCCGGCTTCACAGCAAAGGTCCGCAAGGCGCGAAAGCTAAAGCGGAGGTCGTGGCGGACATACTGGCGGCGATCAAAGAGCGCCGGGCGTGAACTGCCGTCCGCCTCTACAATAAAATACCGCAGCGCGCTGGGATCGACGCGCTGCGGTGGTTTCATCAGTAACGCAGGCTGCCCGCGCTACTCCCGGCAAACTTATTTCTGGGTTTTCTCGGCTGGAGCCGGAGCGGGGGCCGGTTTGTCCGTTGCCGGTTTGGCAGCTTTCGGTTGGGCCTCGCCGTCCTGCGGCTTTTTGCGCTCGATCCGAGAGTTCATTTGTTCGCGGCGCTGCTCTTGGAGCTTCTCGTACTTGGCGAACTGTTCGGGCGTCAGAATCTGTTTGTATTTGGCCGCCAGTCCGTCCCGCAAACCCTTGATCTTTTCGCTCTTGGCCGCGTTGTCGAGAGTGGTATCTGCTCGGATTTTGGCCATGCTGTCCGACTGCTCCTTGAGGGCTGCCCGGAGCTTCTCGCGCTGCTCATCGGACACGCCGAGCTCCTTCATCCAGACCTCGCGTTGCTCACGCATCGCTTGATATCGGTCCGCGTTGGACTGCGGTGGGCGGGCAGAAGCTTTCGGCGCTTCGGCGGGCGGCGCCGGATCGGCCGCGCGAGCGGGGAAAGACAAGACCAAGATTGAGGTGCAGGTGAGAGCGAACCCCCACGATTTCGCAGATGCAAAGTTCATATCGATTCGGAGCGAGAGACGATTCAAACCCCTGGACGGTTACAATCGGAGCCCCGCCAACAAGCCGGAGTAACCCGTCTGGCAAGTTCATCCTCCCTAACCCAGGCCCACTTTCTTCGTGCCTAAGAGCCACTCCGGCCTCGCGTTCAGGCCGGTCGCACGCAACTCGCCAAAGGCGCTCCGACTTGCTAGCTTCGACCTCATGATCGGCTTAGGGAGGCATTTGCTCCTGATTTGGGGCGCTATCGTGGTCGCCGGCGCGGGATGCGAGCGGCGGACCGCGGGGCCGTCCGCGGCAACCAACACGCTTCCCCAAGCCGTGGCGACGGCCACCCTACCCGTCGGATCCACCCCGTTGCCGCTGAGTTCGGGTGAAGAATCGGCGCAGGCCGAGGAATTGGTCGCGGCCGAACAGTTGGCGCAAGAGGGACGGTTTACCGAGGCCGAAATCGCGTACAAGTCCCTGGTAAAAAAATACCCCGACAACGAAGAAATCTATTTTAACTTGGCCTTTCTCTATGGACGCACCGGCCAAACCAACGAAGCGATCGCCAACTATGAAGTAGCCCTTAAGCTACTTCCCACCTACGCCGAGGCGCACACCAATCTGGGCAACTTGCTCGTGCGTTTGAAGCGCTACGACGAGGCGATTGCCCACCTCGAAGCCGCCGTCCGAGCCAACCCCGACAACAGTCGCAGCTACAATAATCTGGGGACGGCTCTGGCGACGGCGGGTCGAAGCACCAACGCGATTCCTCAATTCGCCCGGGCAGTCCAATTGGATGCCGCTTTTCCTCAAGCGTGGTTCAATCTCGGCATCTCTCAGTTGAGCGCCGGCCGCCTCGAAGAGGGAATCCTCGCCCTCGAAACCGCGGTGAAGCTCGATCCTAGCCTGACGCCCGCCCGAGCCGCCTTGGATCGCGCCAAGCAGGTGCGAGCGGCGCGAGGTTATTGACCGTCATTCGCGCTCGACCACGGCACAACCAACTCGGCGCCTGCCGACGGAACAGGTACACGTCTGACCTTTCCACCAGGCCAGCGGACGTGAAGTTCCGTCGGGCGAGGTCCTCCAATGACCATCACTGCGCCCGCCTGGGACCAATACCCGCCACCACCAGTGACCGTCTGCGCCGCGCCCCTGGTGGGCGTCACTACCGCGCCCAACCCATCTGGATTCCCGGGCGGCCCAACGAGGCGAACGCGAATCCCGACTGGCGTGCCGACGTTGTGCCAAAGCACCGTCGATGCCCCGTTCTGCGTGATCACGAGATCCATTCGGCCGTCTTCGTCAAAATCCGCGGCGGCGGCTCCCCGTTGCTCACCTTCAACTGTAATGCCGCTGACCTGACTCGAGAGTGCCGCAAACCCACCGTGACCATCCCCCTGCAACAGCAGGCCGCGTCCAGCGTCGAGTCGCGAATCATCGTTGCGAACGGCAAACAGATTCTGAGCCAAGGCAACGTCGATATGGCCGTCGGCGTTGAAGTCGGCGACCGCGAGCCCGAAAGCGGGGGACCATTGCGCCTCGCGTGGCAATGGAATTACCTCGAACCGGCGCCCGCGATTAAGCAACACGACCGACGCCAGCGTCTGAACTTTAACCTCCCGCGCTCGGCCGGCAGCGTCGCCTAGAATTTGCGGTATGGTCGCGGCGGCGAATTCCGTGTGGGTTGGAATGCGGGACGGCAAATCCGGGATCCCCGCCGCGAGCAAGTTGCGATCACGCAAGGGATGGAGCCCGCTTCCCGTCGTCGCGGCTTCAATGACTGTGACTGGGCTGTGGGAATCAGTTGAACTCCACACGATTCGCGGCTGACCTTGACTCCAGGTTTGCCAATAGGTGTTGAGCCCTCGGTTTCCCGCCAAAAGATCGAGCCGCCCGTCGCCGTCAAAATCTCCGGCGGCCACGCTATTCCACCAACCAGTAAGGTCATTTAGCCCCCAGGTTTGGGTCTGGTCCTGCCAGATTCCGCTTTCGCGCGAGAAGATTCGAATCGGTCCCAACTCCGTGGCCAAAACCAGTTCCGCAATCCCGTTGCCGTCGAGGTCAACGAAGGCTGCGTCGCTCACTGGCCCGACGGACGCGAATGGGGTCGCGTCTTCTCCCACGAGCGCGCCCTTTTCGTTGCGAAAGAACTGAGAACCGCCGGGCTCCGGCCAGCGACCTAACGTGATTCGCGCGCCGACAAACACGTCGAGATCTCCATCCCCGTCGACATCGCCAACCGCCACCGGCCCCGGACTTGCGCGACCGCCGGGAATCAAGTTGGACGCTACAACAGTGCCCGCAGTTGCTGACCAGCCGA
>DLVS01000360.1 GCA_003445095.1 Verrucomicrobiales bacterium | reverse complement strand
CTGATACGGCACGCCGTTGTCAGCAAAGAAAACATCGCCGAGCGCGCCGTTGCCACCACCGGTGGGCTGGAACGCTAGAGCAAAACGTTGAGTCGCCTCGGGAATCGAAGCGAACGTATTGGCCTCGACCAAAAAGGTGCTCGTTCCCAACACGCTGGCATACGGCTCCCAGTTGTTCAGATTATCCGCTTCGGTCTTGTAGATCAGTTTATCAGGAACAATTCGCGCCAAGCCCACGGAATCCAGGCCGCCGATTGCGCTGACGGAAAACAAGCGACCTCCTACCGTAATATTCTCGGAGCCGCCATTGAGGCTTTCCCAAATGACCGCAACCGAATTCCCGCGGAACGCGACGCGCGGACCGTCAGCGGCTGGAGTCGAGGCGCTGGGAATCTCTTTCTCGCTCACATAGAAGGTTCCTCCCAGCGGCACGCCATCAGCGCCGAACAATCGACCCAGAATCGCACTCGCGTTTTCCCCCACCACTCCGGCGTACACCACGACAACTCGACCGGAGGAATCAATCCCCACGTCGCAACTTCCACCGGGAGCGGACAATTCGATGTCGTCATTAACCGCCTTCGCCCAACGAAGGCTTCCATCCGCATTCAAGACGGTTACCCATACTTCCGGCGCTCCTTCACCGTTCGCCCCGCGAGCGACGGCCGCATAGGCATCCTTGCCGTTCCCGTGGAATCCAACGCCGTCGCCGCGACCGCCCTGCGCCATGATTTCGGTGCCGGCGAGGGTTCCCAAGTCGATGTTGGTGGACAACGGCAAGCCGGCGTTGTCAAACAGTCGCACCGTCCCGCGCCCACCGCTGGCGAAACGAACACCGAAGCCACCCTGAGTGACTCCTACTCCGTGCCACATCTCGCCGGCGGTCGGGGTCGCGCTGGCCAATTGCTCCGCTTTGATCTCGGCCCCCGTTGAACTCAGCACCCGGACGATCGGATGTCGTCCAGGCGCTTCTCCCCCATAGACAGTCACCAAGTCATCTTCCTGCCGACTTTCCCCGACGATAACGACGTTTCCATTACTCAGGAAATCCCAGTCGCCGATCCGAATAGCGCCCGGCCGCTGGGCATAGGGTGTCGCCACGCCGGCCAGAATCCGCACCGGGGCTCCTGCATCGGTCAGCAGTTGGACCGAAGGGAAATCTTCACCTTCAAGAACTCCTTCGTCATTCAGGACGTAATGCTGAACGTCGGTGAATTCCACCACCTCATTGGCCAAAGCAAATGAGACGGCACCCATTCCAAGACCTTGACCAAATAAGTTGGCCTTGATCTTCGGCCCCCAGGAAGTCCAGCCGGACACCGGGGTTCCATTGGCTCGAAAATACGCCAAAAACTTCGTGGTCACCGATTGTCCTGCAAACGCCGGATCGATCGACGTAATGAGGGTTTCAGGAGTCAGCGACTCCCCGGCCGGCCCATACAACGTCCAGACCGCTTCCAGGTCCGAAAGCCCGTCGCCGTCATCTTCCCATCCCACGAGAACGTTGCCGTTCTGGGCAATGGCGACACCCAAGCTTTCGGTGCTGCCGTTGTTTAGGTTGGGCGACGTGTTGACGTAAAATGTTTCCGAGGCTGGTGCCAAGCCATTGGCTTCCGGTGGACCAGGGTCCGCCGCCCGCATATCCAAGGATTGAGAGGTTACGGCTAACGCCGCAATGACTGTAAACGATGTCTTCATGAGTTATCGATAGATCGCCGGTACACTATTTCAGATGTAATCAAATCGATGGCACCGGCTACGATTCCCTCGGCGATGCTCGCGACGACACCCGTCTTCGGAGCGATCACCGAACATGTTGAAGGAACCGTGGATGATTGCGTTCCAAAGACCCACAGCACAATCATCGGTTTCGGATTCTTGGGAACTTTTTCGTATCGAGGACGGTAACGATGACTTCAGCGTTGAATAAGCGGCATCAAGCCTGCGGGATGAAGCGGGGTAGAAGCGATCTGGCGGAACACTTGAGCTGGTTGGCCCTTGGGTTGGCGGATGTGGTGGACTGGGTCGAACACCATCGCTCGAACCTGCGCTACGGCCTGAAGCTATTCACTCGTCGCCCCGAACCTCAGCACTCATAACCTTCATTTACCCGCTCCCGGACTGGCTAAATCGAGTCGGATGTAGCCCTGTCGGCGTTGCGGTCCGCGACGGAATCGGTTGCTCCGAGAGCGCGCCCGCTGATTGACTCTCCGCCTCATGAAGCTGTTGGTACTGGGATCGGGTGGCCGCGAACACGCCTTGGTGTGGAAGCTCGCGCAATCGCCGCTGGTCACCACCCTGTGGGTGGCCCCGGGCAATGGCGGCACCGCCGAGGAACGGCTGAGGATTTCGGGCCGCCGGGTTGAAAACGTCCCGCTCCCGGCCGACGACGTAACGACCCTGCGCGACTGGGCGAAGGAACGCCGACCGGATTTGACGGTCGTGGGCCCGGACAATCCGCTGGCCCTCGGGGTAGTGGACGTATTCCAAGCAGCCGGCCTAAAAATTTGGGGCCCCAATCAAAAAGCTGCCCAATTCGAGGCGTCCAAGGCTTTCTCACAAGAGTTCATGACCCGTCACGGAATTCCGACCGCGCGGTCGGGAGTCTTTTCCGCGCCCGACGCTGCGAAGCGATTCTGCGACGAATTGGAGGGACGCTGTGCGGTAAAGGCCGATGGTCTGGCTTTGGGGAAAGGCGTGCTTTTAGCCACGAGCCGCGCGGAAGCGCATCGAGCGGTCGATGAAATCTTGGTCGGCCACGCATTCGGCGCCGCGGGTTCAAGCATCGTCGTGCAAGAGCTGCTCGAAGGCATGGAAATCTCCTTGCATGCGCTGTGCGACGGACGCACGGCGAAATTGTTTCCTACGGCCCAAGATCACAAACGGGCCTTGGATGGTGACCAAGGCTTGAATACCGGAGGAATGGGCACGTATTCGCCTGCTCCGTTTCTGTCCGATGCCCAACTCGCTAGTGTCGGGCATCAGGTTTTGGATCCGTGGCTGCGCGGATGCGCGGCAGACGGGATCGATTTCCGAGGATTGCTCTATCCAGGCGTGATGCTGACGGCGACCGGCCCGAAGGTTCTCGAATTCAACGCGCGCTTTGGAGATCCCGAGGCCCAAGTGTACCTGACCCGCCTGCAGAACGACCTGGTCGAATTGCTCCTGGCGAGCGTCGAAGGGAATCTGGACCGGATGGATCTGAAGTGGTCTGCGGACGCCAGCGTGTGCGTCGTGGCGGCCAGCGCGGGCTATCCCGGCGACGTGGTGAAGGGAAAGGTAATCGAGGGGCTCGAAGCGACGAATCGACTCGTCAACGTGAAGGTATTCCACGCGGGAACACGTGAATTGGAAGGGCGCTTCGTCACGAACGGGGGCCGAGTGTTGGGCGTCACGGCGTGGGCGCCGACACTGGCTTCAGCGCGCGACGCGGCCTACAGCGCCATCCGAGGAATTCGGTTTGAAGGAATGCACTACCGACACGACATCGCGGCTAAGGCGCTAAAGGCGACCAAATCCATCCCTAGTGTCATCGCTAATTAACGCGGATGGACGCTGCCTGCGACGCGCTGGAACGATCAGATGATTAATGTTCAGCCGAGCACCGGGTGGCGGTCCGATTCCACCGAGTGGCCCGTACCGACGAGGGCCACTAATCGATCGAGGAACGGCTGTTGCGCGCACTTCATGTGAGTTCGCGCAACCTCCAAACCAAAGAACGCGGCTCGATCAATCTCCGGCCAAACCGACCAGGTCCCTGTTCCAGGCGGCCATTCGATTTCCACCATACTGGTTTGAATCGGCCGCGAAGCATCCCAGTCCCCCTCGAAAGCCCAGGCGTGGACGGTTTTCCCGCCGCGCTGACGAATGGAGCCCAATTCGAGATAAGGTCCTTGGGGCGTCAGTCCTACTTCTTCCTGAAATTCACGCGTGGCCGCCACGATGAGATCTTCGCCGGGTTCGACTTCGCCTTTGGGAATGGTCCAAATATCGTGCTCGCGCCGGGGAAACCAGGGGCCACCTGGACGGGCCAGAAACACTTCCAAGCCCCTCCGCTGCCATCGGTACATCAACAATCCGGCACTCACCCGCCCGCGGCGAGGAGCTCGGTTGTTCGAGGAGTACCGGGTCATGGTCAAAGCTAAATTGGAGGTCAGGCTCGCAGGAGAAACCCTGCGGTTAGGCTAGTGATGGGTAATTCAAAGGAGTCCGAGTGGCAATCCAACACTTCTCAGGCTCGAATGGCTTGAATGGCGTCCCCGAATCGCGGGAGAGCTGCGCTGCACCCGAATTGGCCCGGAAGTGGCTCAGCGAATAACGGGTGGAGCCGCGGCAGCGATCGTCGGGGGGACGCGCCGATTGGCGGCGCGAGCTCGCTGAAGACTGATAAATTCGCTGGCGTTCTCGAGGGTCAGAATCCCCACCACTCGTCCCTGGGCAACCACGGGAGCCAACGGCGACCCTGAGGCGGAGAGCACAGGCAGGGCCGCTTCGAGCGATTCAGCCGCCTGAAGGGTAACGAAGTCCGTCTTCATCGCCTGTTCCACCGGAGCAAATTCTCCTGCCCGCGCCAACGCCGCAAAGAGGTCGGCTCGGCTGAGGACACCAACGACCCGACCTTCTGCGACGACGGGAAAGTCGGTTTGCGAACCACTGATCATCAGTTCAGCAGCACGCGATAGGGGGTCAGTTGGAGCGACGACTTGGAACTCAGTCAGCATCGCTCGCGCGACGGGAGCGTCACCGAGCGCCGAACGGGCCTGGACTGCGGCCGCCTCTCCACCAGCGCCCAACCAGACAAAAACTGCGATGAGTCCCAGGATTGGATTCGAGGTCGTGAACGCCGCGACGAGGAAACCGACCGACATTATTTTGCCGATCGTGGCGGCAATGTTAGTCGCGCGCACCGGGTCCATAAACATCGCCAGTACCGCCCGCAAAACTCGCCCTCCGTCCATCGGGAAGGCCGGCAGCATATTGAAAAGGATTAGGCCGACATTGATTGCCAAGAGGCTCTGCATAAACGAGGCGCCCGCGAGTTGATCCAGCGTGAGTCCCGTGGCGCCAGTGAACATCAACCCCGCGCCCAGACCCGCTGCGATGACCACATTGACCAACGGTCCCGCGATCGCGATCACCAGCTCTTGGCGTGGATTGTCAGGCATCCGCTCCAACCGAGCGACGCCGCCGATCGGCAGCAAGGTGATGTCACGCGTGGGGACGCCGTATCTCCGCGCGGCCAACGCATGGCCATACTCGTGCAGCAACACGCAGGCAAACAGGCTCAAAAAGAAGGCGACGTCTCCCAAAGCCCCGGCCCAGTTGCCCTTGTGGATTCCAGAGCGGAATCCGACAAAGGCGAGCAGGAGGAGGAACGTGTAGTGAATGTACACATCGATTCCCCAAAGCCGCATCAGCTTGAACGACCATTTCATGAGCCAAGCAAGGGGTAGCCTGATGGCGGGTGGCGTCAATTGCGACTCGGGCCAATCGTCGTGGAACCCCTCCACGGTTCAACGCGCCATCAATGCGAGCTTAACGCCGCTGAAGTCTGCTCTTGAGCCTGTCGGCGCTCCTCAAGTTCCTCGGGGGTCAAAGCGCGCCGGAGTTCCACTTGATTCCAATGTTCGACCGCCGCCGACCAACGTTGCAGTTCCGAACATTTTTGGGCCTCAGTCATATGCCAGGTCGCAATTTGGTTGGCGGTCACCTGGAATAGCTCCGGATGTTGAGCCAATAGTTCGCCCCAGCGACGTTTGACGTCTTCGGCCGGTAGCGGAATCGCTGCTCCGGGGGTCTCGACGATCTGA
>DLVS01000452.1 GCA_003445095.1 Verrucomicrobiales bacterium | reverse complement strand
AGACGGCTGCCGTCCCGGCTGAATGTGGCAACTTCGACTTGCGAACCAGATTGGTAGGTGTGGTTCAGCGGACCCGCCAGCACGCTCCCGTCCAGTCCATGCAAAACCGAGACTTCCGAGCCGTTCACTGAAATCACTCGCGGTCCTTGCGATGTGAAATGAGCCGAATGAATTGGGTGCGAAAAGGGGACAGATTCCTTAAGGCGAACCAGGTCTGCGGAATTCCAGAGGGAGACTCGATCACCCGCTAACGTGAGAAGTTGCGTCCCGTCCGGGCTAAACTCGATGGTCTTCACCGCGTTTGATAGGGCGATCGGCCTGGTCAGGACTTGACCTGTACGGGCATCGAGAATGGCCAGTCGGTGACTGGCGTCCACGGTGGCCAGGCGACGGCCATCCGGGCTGAATTCCGCCACCTGATTGGAACCCAGCAAGGGGAGTCGCGGGAGCAGAAAGTTCCGCTGTGTCAGGGCTGCCATGATTCGTTCGGCCGCCACGCGGTTGCTCGGATTCTGCCGGAGAACCTGAGCCAGCAAGGCGAGCGCCAAGGAAGTGTTGTCCGCTTTGAACATATCCTCCGCCTTCTGGATCTTCATCTGCTGCACAGTGCCCAAGGCAATTCTGGTCTGTGCATCCGCACGATCTTTCTCCCTCTGTGCCTTTCCCGTCTGAACCTGCGCTTCGTTTTTCTCGGCCTCCGCACGTAGTCGCTCTCGTTCGGCTTGGTCGCGCAGTTCACTCTGTTGGCGCTCAGCCGCCACCGCCCGTCGATGCGCCTCCTTTTCCTTGCGGTATTGCCAAGTCGAAAAGCCCAGGCCGATGAGCAGGGTCGCGACAACGACGCCGGCCGCCGCGAACGTCAGTTTGTTTCTCTGGATGAGCTTCTGCAGGCGATAAAGTTGGCTGGGGGGACGAGCGACAACTGGTTCGTTGTCCAAGTGCCGCCGCAGGTCCAAGGCCAGCGCGTTCACCGTTTCAAAACGCCGCGTTCGGTCCTTTTCCAGGGACTTCATGACAATCCAATCGAGATCGCCGCGAATGAGCTTGATGAGCTTGGGCGGTTCGGACCGTCGGTGATTGGCGATGGCCGACAGCGCGGCGTCCTCCAATGTACTGAGGCGCGTACTCGGGCGTTGGGGTTCTTGTTCGCAGATGATTCGACGCATCTGGTCGAGACCGGCTTTCAGGAACGTAGCGGCGTCGAAAGGAGTCCGCCCCGTCAGCAATTCGTAGAGCAAGACTCCGAGTGCGTAGATGTCGCTACGCGTGTCAATGTCCAAGCCGCTCATCTCGGCTTGCTCGGGACTCATGTAGGCAGGCGTGCCGATAAATTGCTCGAAGGCCGTATAGACCGTTTTGTCGGTGAGCCGCTGGTCGCTGGTGGCCTTGGCGATTCCGAAGTCAATGACCTTGGGCACGGGCACACCGTCGTGGAGCGTAACCAGTACGTTTGAGGGCTTGATGTCGCGGTGGATAATGCCCTTTTGATGTGCGTGCTGGATCGCGGAACAGACCTGGATGAACAGCCGGATCCGTTCCTCGGTGGAGAGATTGTTCTTGTCGCAGTAGTCGGTGATCCTAATGCCTCGCACCAACTCCATGATGAAGTAGGGTCGGCCCGTGTCCGTCGCCCCAGCATCGAAGACTTTAGCAATGTTTGGATGGTCCATGAGCGCGAGGTATTGTCGCTCAGCCTCGAAGCGCGCGACCACCTGTTTGGTGTCCATCCCAAGCTTAATGACTTTGAGCGCGACCCGACGGCGGACTGGTTCCTCCTGCTCGGCCACATAGACCACGCCGCAACCGCCTTCGCCGATTTGCTCCAAAATTTTGTAGCGCCCAATTCTGTCTCCGGGCCTTTCGGTCACCGAAATCATACGGGTCGTAATGGCAACCGTTTTCGAGGAGACTCCGGCCACCGGTTTTTGGAGGAATTCTCCGGCCTGTTCGTGGGCCTCGAGAAACGCCTCGATGCGTTGGCGAAGTTCAGCGTCATCACTACAAGCTTTCCCAAGGAATTCGGCGCGCTGATTCGGCTCAGTGATTTGCAAGGCGTCCGCGAAGATCCGTATCTCGAGTTGAGGATCAGGTTTCATCGAGTGCCGCCATTGGTCTACTGATTCGAAACATCGGCGCCAACTCCACATTTGAGGTCGAGGTCGCAATAACCTGTGGGAGTTTCAATCAACGGTTTCCGGACACTGGCCTCCCAAGCGCTGGCCGATTTCAAGGCCTGCCTCGCCTCCGTTAGGGGAATGACGATTTTGTGCTGGCAGGTGGGACATTGAATCCGCCGGCCGCGGAAACCATACCGACATTTCATGTGTTGACCGCAGTAGATGCATGCGAACTTGAATAGGGGGTCCATGATTCTTTTCTCGGTTCCATCCAGACATGCGGAATCAAAATGCCCAAACCTATCAAAAATGTTTCCGCATCAAGTGGAGAGGCTCTTGCCGTCTGCGGAAAACTCCACCGTTCGGCGCTTCGGTGACCCAAACGGATCGGACGGCCCCGGCGGTTTCATCAGCGTTGCCTTGCCTTCGATAGCCATCCGACTTCCACAACTGTTCCGAACGTAGTATAACCGCTCGTTGAATTCCAACGCGAGTAGGCCGCGGTTCGGCTCCCATCCGAGCTTGGAATCCTGGGGCTCCGGCTTAAACTGCCTCTCATGAAAACGGTTCTGGCTCCGCCTGCGGTCGGTTATCGCGGGCCCACCCGCTGGCCGCTCTCGGTGGAAGCCTACCACGCTCTGGGCCAAATGGGCTTGATCCCCGAGAAGACCGAACTGCTCCACGGCTTCGTGTACCACAAGATGCCCAAATCACCTCTTCATCGGTTGCTTGTACTGCGCTTGCTTCAACTACTTCAAGCACGGCTGGCGGCCGGAATTTTTGTTCAGTCCGAACAACCCCTTACCTTGGCCGACTCCGAACCGGAACCGGACATTTCCCTTATTCGCGGTTCGGTTGAAGACTTTCCCGCAAACCATCCCACGACCGCCGAACTCGTGGTAGAGATCTGCGTCACCAGCCATGACTATGATCGGGAAAAACTGGCCGCCTACGCTGCTGCGGGGGTTAAGGAAGTCTGGCTTGTGCTGGGGCCGGAAAAACAAGTTGAAGTCTTCTGGCAACCTATCGGCAATGGCTATGCCAACTCCACGGTGCTGAATGCCGACGCCACACTCACCAGCGTCGCCTTGCCCTCCGTCAGCGTCCGATTGGCGGAGTTATTCCGCTCTTAATTCCTGATCCTGCGCCAGCGGGCACCGACCTTTGGCCCTGAGACTCGGCTTCATCTGGTTGTGGGTACGCCATCCGAACTGATAGCTGAATATTCGACCGCCAACATCCGCGTTGGGGCCCGGCCGCCTGAAGGCAGAACTTCGAACACAAAACTGCCGCGGTCCTTCTCCGGAGCTCAGCGCTCATCCAAAGTTTCCATTTTGAACTCCGCGCGGTTACTCCGTGAACTCCAGCCAACCAAATCGCTCGGGCGTGTGGAATGAACCATTGAGTGTCGGATTGAGTGCGAGAAACGCCGATTGCGCACGGTCGATCCGATAGAGATTGATTCTCCATTTCGTGCCGGGCTTTGGCGCGGTTTCCGCCAACGCCGTCAGCGGAATTCGCGTTTCGACCCGCCAAATCCTTTTCGCGGAATCCAACGTCACGACCCATTCCATTCCGCTACTCCACGCAAAGTCCGAATCCGGCCGCTTGATCCGCAGGTCCAGCGCTTCTCCGTTCGGCGCCCATTCGTACTCGGTGTAGTGAGTCGGATTGGCCGAATCTGACCCAATGAAAGCCTCAACCACGTCGCGATCCCACAAAGCGTTCGGCGATTCAATGCGTTCCTTGGATTGGGGCGTTCCGAAGTCAGTCAGCTTAGTGAAGGGACATTCATAGGCCAGATAGAGAAACCGGTCCGACCAAAGCGCGCGGCAGGTCGTGGTGAGTTCAGGAAGAA
>DLVS01000186.1 GCA_003445095.1 Verrucomicrobiales bacterium | reverse complement strand
CCAAGGATCTGGAGATTGAACAGACCCTGGGCGCTGGACCGGATGTCTTTGGGGAAATAGGCGTCCACAAAAATGTACACCGTGGCGAAGAAGAAGGCGTAGCAGATACCGTGGAGCACCTGGATGACGATGATGGCCGCAGCGCTGTGCGGCATGAAGGCGTACACGGCAAAACGCGCCGCATGGCCGAGAATGCCAATGATCATCGTTGTCCTCCAACCAAGGGTCTTTAGGGTCGCCCCCAGAATGAACATGGTCAGGATTTCCGCCACCTGGCCGATGCTCATGATGGGAGTGATCCAGGGAGGCGCGATCCCCACGCCGCCGGCGGTCGTCGGAGTGCCGAGAAAGATACCGGTCCAATTAAAGTAACAATTATGGACGAATGAATCCACGAAGGTCACCAGCCACAACACCAACACGAAGGGATGTCCCAGCAACCGCACGGCCTCCAACCAGGCGAGCTTCTCACCCGCGCCTTCCGCCGCTTTCTTGGGCGGTGTGTGAGGAAGGGTGAGGCTGTACAAGGCCAACATCAGCGAGGCAATGCCGGCGACGATGAACGTCCACTTGGTCGCCGCCTTAGCCACGTCACCCGTGAGCGGGTTGCTAAAGGCCGCTTTCAACCACTCGACGAACCCCGCTGGATTGGCGGCATTCACAGCGTCCCAGTTGACAAAAATGAACGTGAACGGCCACGCCGCGAGAATCCATCCGATGGTGCCGCCCATGCGCACAATGCCGAACTCACGAGCGGGATCCTTCATGTGGGCAAAGGCAATGGAATTGGTGATGGAAATGGTCGGCACGTAGAGCAGGCAGTGCACCAACATCGCCAGGAAGAAAGGCCAGAACTCCTTAGTGAAGCCGCAATACATGATAGCCAGCCCGCCGACCAAATGGGAAAAGGCCAAGAACTTCTCCGCGGCAAACTTCCGGTCAGCCCACTGATTGCTGAAAAACATGCCGATGATCGAAGCGACCGGGAACGCATTCAGGATGACCGATTGTTGGGTGGTGGAGAATCCGAGGCTGGGGAGGTAGCCGAAGATTAACGGAAGCCAAGCGCCCCAGATAAAGAACTCGAGCACCATCATCAGGAACAACTTGAAACGAGGGGAAGAATTCATGGGCGGCCAATTTGGAACGTCGGGTCAGCATAGGAAGCGCTGACCAAACGGGACAAGCCTCGAGTCGGCCTTCTTCGGAATGTTCTGGGGAGCACGCCCGCCTCGGGCGTTGCCGTTGACGCCCCGTCGACGGCTCTTGGCGCCCCCGCCAAGTGGGTCGAACGCCCCCGCTCGACGTCGAATCGAAGCGATCCAAGAGAATCTGGATCCTGACTTCCACTGCACTTTGGGCTTTGAGGTTTCCTCTCCGAACTCCGAACGTTCCGTCCATGGCGCTCACGTACTCGTCTCGGTACTACGAAGGCTTGAAGGAAGATTCCGCCGGATCAGCCCGGGAAGCCGTACCCCTCATCTGTCGGCTCTTCGCCCCGAAGTCCGTGGTAGACGTTGGCTGTGGCTCCGGCACTTGGGCGAAGGCGTATCTGGAGGCGGGCGCCGATGTCCTGGGAGTGGACGGCACCTATGTCAGAGACGATCAACTCGTGTTTCCCCGCGAGCGATTTATGCGCCGAGACCTGGTTCAGCCGCTCGTGCTGGACCGCCGGTTTGACTTGGTGAACTGCCTGGAGGTCGCCGAACATCTTCCCGAAACTCGCGCGGACGGATTGGTCGCCGATTTGTGCCGGCTGGGAGATGTGGTGGTATTTTCCGCCGCGGTTCCGGGACAAGGTGGAACCCATCACATTAACGAGCAGTGGCCGAGTTATTGGCTACCGAAGTTCCGAGCGCAGGGATTCGCCGCGGTGGATTGCGTGCGTCCGGGAATTTGGAACAACCCGAAGGTTGCCTGGTGGTATGCCCAAAACGCGATGGCGTACGTCAAAAACGAACGGCTCTCCGATTATCAGTCCGCCACCGCGGCGGCGGCGCCTTGGCCGGTCGACGTCGTCCATCCACGCGCCTATGTGAGGGCAACCGTGCCGAGCGAAATGTCTCCCCGTATGCTCCGCGAGGTCGCGCGCGCGTTGCCGTATTTCCCGACCAAGATCTGGAAGGCGTTGTCGTGAGCATTTTACCCGAACTCCGCAATCGTGGTGGGGAGAGCGCGTCCCGCCCGAATCATCGTCAGACACCATTCCCAAGTCCCCCGGGGCAGAAAAATGGTTGAACGATGTTTTGGCCGGGACGCCCAAAACGACAAGCCGGCGTATGCCCCCAATCCTCCCCACTTCGCGGAGTTCGTGTTATCCCGAATTCCGTTTTGAAACCACTAATCTTCGCTAATGAACGCTAATTTGAAGGGCTTGGGATCAAATAGTCCGACAACTTTTCCCCGATGTCTTCCTCCAGAAAAACTCCTGTAATCAGCGAAGATCAGCGTTTATTAGCGGTTCACGATCGACGTTCGGGGTTAAAGCACTTCGCCGGTTTGATTGCGGTAAGGCGTCGCTTTGCGGAGGCATCCGCCGGTGAAGTCATCGACGCCCCGAATCGCAGTTTCGCCGACGGCCCGGCAAAGCCTCTTCCCACCTACATCTCCCAATCCCGACGGCGGCCCGGTGTCCTACCAGTCCTGCCCATCGCACCCTTTCAATAACTGAGATACGCTCGGGACTCGCAGGGCTGCATCAAGCCCTGAACCATCAGGTCTGACTCGATATGGTCGATCGCCGTGAAACTGATACGATCGCGCAGCGCAGCGATTGAATCTGATGATGTCGGCGGGAGGACTGGCTCGGAATCGATTTTGGGTGAACTGCCCCGCTTGAAGGTGCGCCAAGCCGTTAGCGATCTTCCGATCTCCGTAAATGAGAGACGCTCGCGATGGGAACCCTACTGGCGCTACCCAAACACCCGGGCGCGCAGTTCGCGTAGCGTGAACAGTGGGTTCTTCAAGCCGGTCATCGGCCGGGCGCCTTCTGGACGTTGAGGGCTGAAGCGTTCGCGTAACGCTGCGAAGACCTCATTCACAAATGCCCGTGTGCCCAAGACCGCTCCGTCGCTGAAATATCGAACCTTCAGACGGAGGTAATCTTCGAGGGCCAGTTGTCCCTTGGCCGCGGCCACCGCCAAGACTTCGTTGCGCTTAAAACCGTGGCGCAACGGTTGCCCGGTTTCCGTAAATCCTTCCCTCTCCTCGCCTTGTCCAAAGAGCCACACCCGATACTTGGCCAAAGCGTCTGGGATAGACAGTTTGTCTTCGGCCACCTGTTCTCCGCCGGCGATAATCACCCGTAAGCCCGTCCGCGCTCGGCGATCGCCAGCGGCCGCCGCACCGTACCCGCACCAGCGGTACTCTTTGGGATCGTTCGCGATCCCAGCGCGGACCGGATTGAGATCAATGTAGGCGGCCATTGTGGCCAAGGTTTCGCCCGCTCCTTCGACCAACACACTTTTGAAGCGTTCTTCCCACATGGTGCCTTTTCGGCCTTTGTGTCGGTTGAACCATTGGGTGAAACGTTGTTTGAGCCGCTGCATGAAGCCACTGACATCCCACATGGTGGCGCATAACCGGTCGATGAACTCGCGTTCTCCAGCCGCGTCGTTGGCTTGGCGAAACATGGCGATGCGTTGACGGGCGGTGGCAGCGCTCGGCGCGGTGCTGGAAAGGGCCTCGAGTTTGGCGAGGAGTTCTTCAGCGGTCCGGGGCGTGGTGGGTTTGGCGGGGACTTCGAGCAGGAGATGGAAGTGATTGGAGAGGATGCAGTAGGTGAGGACGCGCACGCCGCAGAAGCTTTCGTGTTCGCCAAGGTATTTAAGGAACTGTTCGCGTTCGAGCTCGCCAAAGACGAACTGCCGATCCACGACGCGGGACAGGCAATGGTAGTAAGCGACCGGGAAGGAAGCGGGCGCTTTGAGGCGGCGTTGGCGCATCGCCCGAACTTCACCCTGGAACCCACCTCCTCGCCATCGTTAGACTTACCGATAGCTGTCCCTAGCCCCTTTCATCCTTTCATTCGTTGAATCCTTGAGCAAACAGCTACAAGGCCGACTGCGGGGGTGCGGCCAGTCATGGGGGCGGCCCGCCTCACTTGCCTCCTCAAACTTTGCGTCCTCTTCCGCAATCGCGACCAATCCATCCTTTGGAACTGATCCTCACCGACAACTCGTGGATTCACTGCGGCATAGGTTCTGCACGGGATCAGTAAGAGACGACAGCCCGCTGCAAGGGGGGAATCCATTTGCCCCGACGTCGCGGGCGAGACAGGATTGGTGCCATCATGCGACAAACCCGGCCTGCATATCCTAACAACACTCTATGTTCGCGAAGGACACGGTTTGAGAAGTCAACGCTTCTAAATTACAGATGTATGTTGAGAATGAGTGACTGGTGGAGCGTATTGATGGCGTTACCCATGCTGGTACTACTGTCGGGACCGATCACGGCGCAGAGGACTGGTACGGTTGTACAGTGGGGGCAGCAAGCTATGTCCCCAGTGGTGCAGGGCACCCGATTCAAGGCCATTGCAGCGGGTTTCTATCACAACCTCGCTCTTCGAAACGACGGTACCGTGGTGGCTTGGGGTGACAACGATGCCAGCCAGTGCGTCGTGCCGACGGGAATTAGCGGCGTGGTCGCCATCTCGGCCGGCTGGTACCACAGTCTGGCGCTTAAGAGCGACGGCACGGTCATAGCCTGGGGAACTAAGGGTGAGGGCCGAGGCACAGTGCCGACGGGACTCAGCGGGGTAACAGCCATCGCTGCGGGAACGTATCATAATTTGGCCCTCAAAGATGACGGCACGGTCGTAGCCTGGGGGAACGACTCCTGGAGTCAGAGCACGGTGCCAGCGGGACTCAACGGAGTGGTGGCCGTCGCAGCAGGCTATGCGCACAATCTAGCGCTGAAGAATGACGGGACGGTCGTAATGTGGGGAACGGACTACGGGGAACAAATGCCCGCGGATCTCGGCGATGTGGTCGCCGTCGCCGCAGGAAAAAGTCACAGCCTCGCGCTGAAGAAAGACGGCACGGTCGTGGCGTGGGGAACAATTTGGAATGGTTCAGCGTATGTGTCCGCAACGGCCCCCGCTGGATTGACCGACGTTGTCGACATTGCAGCGGGTTATGGGCACGGCCTGGCGCTGAAGGATGATGGTACAGTCGTGGCTTGGGGTTTCGACCCTGGTGGAGCGAACACCGTGCCGGCGGGACTTAACGGTGTGGTCGCCATTGCGGCGGGAGCGAGGAACAGCCTGGCACTGAAGAGTGACGGATCAATCGTTGCCTGGGGTCACGACCCTGACCGCCGGGGCCCGATGCCGTCGGGAATCAATGACGTGGTGGCTATCGCGGCGGGAGCGGAACACAGCCTGGCGCTGAAGACCGACGGCTCGGTCGTCGCCTGGGGACAAAACGGGGCGGGCCAGTGCTCGGTCCCGACCGGACTCAGCGGCGTCGTCGCTGTTGCGGCAGGTTCGTTTCACAGCCTTGCGCTCAAGAATGACCGCACGGTCGTGGCGTGGGGTTATAACTATGAAGGCCAAACCAGGGTGCCGACGGGACTCGACGGTGTCGTGGCCTTGGCGGCGGGTTATGGCCACAGTCTGGCGCTGAAGAATGACGGCACGGTCGTAGCGTGGGGTTCCCGGGTTCAAGAGAACGCGGTGCCGGTGGGACTTAGCGGCGTGAAGGCCATTGCGGCGGGTTACGGCCATAGTCTGGCGCTCAAGACTAACGGCACGGTCGTGGCGTGGGGCGACAACGGATTTGGCAAGAGCACGGTGCCGCAGGGACTCCGCGGCGTGATAGCCATCGCGGCAGGTAATAGGCACAGTCTGGCGCTTAAGGACGACGGCACAGTCGTAATGTGGGGTTACCTTGATGGTCAATACGCGGTACCAGGGGGGCTGAGCGGCGTGATAGCGATCGCCGCAGGAAGTGACAGTCTCGCGCTGAAGGATGACGGCACGATTGTGGCGTGGGGGCGTAACTATTATGGCCAGAGTAGTGTGCCGACGGACCTCAGGGACGTGGTGGCCATCGCCGCCGGGAACGACTATGGCCTGGCTATGTTGATAGATCCGTCACCGTCGGCACCGTCGCTTACCGTGGACAATGCTACTGGCATGGCGATTATTTCATGGTTTAGCCCGGCGGACGGATACGTGCTTGAAAACTCGCCCGCCCTTTCTGTCCCGATTTGGAGCGCAGTGGCGACTCCGCCGACGCTCGTCGGCGGACTCTTTTTCATGTCAAACGCAGTTACCGGCGATGCGCGGTTTTTCCGGCTAAGGCGTCCGTAAACGTTTCTCCCGACCCGCGCACCCTTCACCGGCTCGCAGGAGTCAGGCAACGGGGTCAGTCCTCACTATTGACAGTAGGAAGATTGCTGGGCGGACTGACGGCACGCCTCGGCCGTCGCGGATCGAGTTGTCGGTGCGCTCTGTCACGTCATGTCGCGCGCGCGTTTTCGCAGTTCCCGACCAAGATCTGGAAGGACCTGTCTTGAGGAACACCGCTGAGTCGAAGACCAGCCGCAGCGCCACAACCTCGAGCGTCACGTCGAATGATTCACCCCTCGATTGCGGGCGGAGCGCTGCGGCTTGGGCACTGCCCTAGCCGCGATCCTCAAAGTACAGGCGCTCACGGCCGCTTTGATCTCACTCTCGAGCAGTGTCAGAAACGGTTTGCCAATGTTGGTAAGGCCATGCCAGCGGTTGCGTTAACTCGAGCTCCGAAGTTGGTTCCGGCCGGTAGGGCAAAGAATGGCGAGCAAACGCGTCCCGCGTGTTGTTTTCGGCGTCCCGCCGAAAACATCGTTCAACCAACTTCCTCTCAGAGAGTCTTTGAGAATGGTGTGCGACGTGGATTCGGGCGGGACGCCCGAATCAACACGCGTGCCCTCCCTAATCCTATTTCGGAGTCCAGAGTTAACTCGGCAAAATCTGGAACTCGGAGACGAACTGTGTCTATCTGAGATCCACTGTGGTTGAACTCCCGTTTTCAAGTTCATTGACTCGCGTTAGGCGTCGCCGGATCTCTGGCTTCACTTTGATCGAGCTGCTGGTCGTCATCGCCATTATCGCGATCCTCGCCGGCCTGCTGTTACCGTCGCTCAGCAAAGCCAAGGCGAAGGCGCAAGGAACCGCGTGCCTCGCCAACTTAAAGCAACTCCATCTCGGATGGCAGTTGTACGGCGACGATCACGGTGACCGTCTGGTGAACAACCATGGAGTCGGGGAAACACGGACCCGCCGGGACAACTGGGTCAACAACGTGCTGAATTGGGATGACTCCGAGGAGAACACCAACACAACTTACCTCACCGGGGCGAAACTAGCCAGCTACGTGGGCCGATCATTGCCGGTGTTCAAATGTCCCGCCGACCAATCTCGCTCCACCGTCGGGCTCCGCACGCGCAGCTTCTCGATGAACTCGTTGGTCGGAGACCCCGGCGAACTGACCAACAAGTTCAACCCCAGCTTCGTGCAGTATTTCAAAGAGGCAGACTTGTCGGCGCCGTCAGGAATCTTCGTCTTTTTGGACGAGCATCCCGATACCATCAACGATGGCTTCTTCATGAACCGCCTCGAAGAAGCGCCCAAATGGGGGAACCTCCCGGCGAGCTTTCATGGCGGCGCGGGCAATTTCAGTTTCGCCGATGGACATAGCGAAGCCCATCGGTGGGCTGTGACGACCGGGCCCGGCGCTACGATTCGGCCCAATGTCAAGGGCGGTGCCGGCGGCATTTTCGTAGTCGATCCCACGACGGATTGGGATTGGCTGAAAGTCCGGACCAGTGTACCGCGGCCCAATTAGATTTGGACCAATTCCCGGTGTTTTATTCACCTGTAAAAGTGTCGTGCTGGGTGAACAAGAGGGCCAGAACGATGGTCAACTGGTTTGATGTTATCAGAGACCAACCCGGCCAAACCACCGCCTCCGGATGCGCCCATAACCAGCAGCCTGTTCTACACCGACTGGTTGATGAAGTCTGACCCGCGCATTGATACCTACATCGCGAAAGCTGCCCCCTTCGCGCGACCAATCTTGAAGCGCTTGAGGCAACTGGTCCGTGATGCTTGTCCAGAGGCCGAGGAGACGATGAGATGGAGTCGGCCGGCCTTCGTTCTCGACGGAAAGCTCCTCTGTGGGATGGCCGCTTTCAAAGCCCACTGCAACTTTGGATTTTGGCACCATCGAATGGACTCCATCCTTGGTCAGGACGCTCGAAGGGATCCTGCAGCAGCCGGCCTCACTGGCCGAATTACCCGATCCGATGACTTACCGGACGACCAAACAGTCATGCGTTATGTAAGAACGGCCGCCCGGCTGAATGCCTCGGGTGCGCCCGCACGCCCGCGCCTGGCCCGAAGGTCACGCAAGGAATTGGCTGTGCCCGCCGATCTCGCGGCGGCCTTGCAGAAGGATCGTGCCGCCACGGCGGCCTTTACGAAGTTCAGTCCAAGCCACCGGCGGGAATACATCGAGTGGATCACTGAGGCGAAGCGCGAGGAAACTCGCCAGAAACGTTTGGCCACATCGCTTCAATGGCTCGCGGAAGGAAAGCCGAGGCATTGGAAATATATGAACGGGTAGCTATCGGGGCGAACGACAGCGCTGAGGCTGGGCCGGCCCTGACTTTCAAAAGCGTTCCGCGAGCGCTACAACCTGGTCGGTGTCCGTCACGCGAGTCGCCCATTCTCCTGACAAACCGCTGCTCATCTATGACGGCGATTGCACGTTCTGTCGGCGCTGGATCTCCCGTTGGAGCCACACCACGCGTGCGTTGGTTGAGTACACCCCGCTGCAGAGCGATCTCGTCGCGGCGCGATTCCCGGAACTATCCCGCGAACAACTCGAGTCCGCCGTCCACCTAATCGAGCCCGACGGTCGAGTAACGCGCGGCGCAGAAGCCGTTTTTCGCGCGCTCGCAACGGTGCGGCGCTGGCCGTTATGGGTGTATACGAACGTCCCCACCTTCGCACCGCTCAGCGAGTTCGCGTATGGTATCGTCGCCCGCCATCGAAGTCTTTTCTCAGTCTTAACTCGCTGGTTGTGGGGACAACGGGTCGAGCAACCCACCTACCTACTTGTTCGCCAGCTCTTCTTGCGACTACTCGGACTCACTTACCTCATCGCCTTCCTGTCACTCAATTCCCAGCTCCTGGGACTTATCGGCAGCGGCGGAATTGTGCCCGCGCAGTCGGTCATGCGCGCGATGGAGCAGAACACCGCCAGTCGGGGAATCGACCGATTCCGGATTGTTCCGACGTTGTGCTGGTTCAGCGCCGAAGACAGTTTTCTCCGAGGGTTATGTCTGGCCGGTGTCGCGCTTTCGGTGTTGGTTATCCTGAACATTTCGCCCGCGCCCTGTTTGTTCCTGCTGTGGCTCATTTACCTTTCGTTGGCTCAAGTGAGTACCGTCTTCCTCGGTTACCAGTGGGATAACCTACTGTTGGAAACCGGATTCCTGGCCATCTTCTTCGCTCCCCTCCGATTTTGGCCGAACCTCGCCCGCGAAGCGCCGCCCTCACGAGTCGTGCTTTGGTTACTTCGCTGGCTGGTGTTTCGCCTCATGTTTTCTTCTGGTGCGGTGAAGCTCTTAAGCGGAGACGCCACCTGGCATGATCTCACCGCGCTCACGTTTCACTACGAAACACAACCGTTGCCAACACTGTTGGCGTGGTATGCTCATCACTGGGCCCTTTGGTTTCAGAAGGCCTCGTGCGCGGGGATGTTCTTCATCGAGCTGATTCTGCCCTTCTTCATCTTCCTGCCGCGTCGGCTGCGATTCGTCGCCTTTTGGGCCTTCACGCTCCTCATGCTGGCGATCGCCCTCACCGGCAACTACACCTTCTTCAATCTCCTCGCGGTGGCGTTGTGCGTGACGTTGCTCGACGACTTTGCGTTGCTTCGTTTTGTTCCGAAAAAGTGGGCCATGCTCGTCCGCGACGGACGATGCTCGACGTGGGTGCCGCCGCCAACGATCGCCCGGTTGCGCTCCACCGCATTGGGAGTTCTCACGGCCGTCGTCCTCGGTGTCACCTCGGTGGAACTGTTGGGAATGATGCGCGTGCGCTGGTCGGACGAAAACCCACTCGTGAGGCTCTATCAATGGGTGGCGCCTTTTCGCAGCATCAACGGCTACGGCTTGTTCGCCGTCATGACGACGTCGCGTCCGGAAATCATCGTCGAAGGCAGCGATGATGGCCAAACGTGGAAGGCGTACGAATTTCCCCACAAACCTGGAGATCTGCGCCGCCGCCCCACGTGGGTGGCCCCGCACCAACCCCGGCTTGACTGGCAAATGTGGTTCGCCGCGCTCGGCGACGTCCGACGAAACCCGTGGTTCGTGAATTTCTGTTTCCGTTTGCTCCAAGGCCAACCCGAGGTCCTGGCCTTGCTGGAAAAGAATCCTTTTCCTAACCGACCGCCCCAATTTGTCCGCGCTCGTACTTTTGAATATCATTTCACCACTCCGGAGGAACGTCAGGGAGACGGCTCTTGGTGGCGGCGGGAATATAAGAGGGAATACTGCCCGCCGCTGACGCTTCCGGAATCAGGTGTTAATCGGGGCAATGGCCCGCTCGGTGGCCAGTGAGGCGCCAGACAAACACTGGTCGTCCCTAAATATCATGAGGGCCTCCTCGCCAACACAAATCGGAGTCAATCTGACCTTCCCCAATACTCGGTTAATTTGTCGTGCCTTCTCGTGCCCGCGTGATTGCGAAATCCACCAGCTCCTGCGAATGGAAATAGCCCTCGAAGAAGCTGTGTCCCTGCCCCGGTAAGACGATGAGCTGCACCCGCGATCCGACACCCGCCTCTTCATAGCGTCTGGCGACGGAGGCTGAGTTATCGGGCAGCGGCACCACGGTGTCCGTGTCGCCGTGGACAAGGGCGAGGGGAATGCGAGCTTGAGCCAGGATACGCATTCGCTGGATCGGGTTGAACTCCGCAGACCGCGCATCCAATTCCGCCGGGGTTAGTCCGTAGGCGGACGCCGCGTTGGTGAGGCCGGGGTACGTGCGGAAATCGAAAACGGGATAGATTCCGATGATGCCCGCCACGCGTTCGGGATGGGCGAGGGCCCAACTGCTCACCCACAGCCCGCCGCGGCTCCGGCCAAACAGGCACGGCTTGGCGGCGAAACCGCGACGCTCAGTGAGCTCCCGGTACAACGCATCGAACACGGCATGACTTCGCGGGCTGCCATAAGCTTCACCTACGTCCACACCCGCAACCGCGATGCCGGCCGCGAGGAACTGTTCATGCATCCAGCGTTCGGCTTCGTCGGGATAAGCCGGGAGCGTCGGGGCGTAGAAGATCCAAGGCTGCGGTTGCGAACGCTGGGATTCCTTCGGCCAAAAGATGAAGGCCGGACGGCCCGCGACGGTGAATGACTCCGCGCCGGGAAGAACTAAACGTGGCGGAGCGCCGGCTTTGGTTTTGGAGGCGGAATTCGTCGATGCGGCGGGGTCAAGTTCCTGTTGCAACCAGGCTGAAATCTTGGCGACCCATTGACTTCCGTGTTCGCGCAGTCCCCGACCACTGAAGTGGACGCCCCGGCCGTGGTCATCGCGAAGTTCGCCCACGAGCGCATCGGTATCCGGCCCAGCGAGAGCCATCCCGTCGGTCACGACCGCCAGTTGCGCGGCGCGAATCTCCGGTGACCCAGGATCCTCCGGAGTGTGATAACTGGCCTGAGCGACAAACCACGGAGCGTCCCACCCGATGACTCCACGGGACTCCTGAATCAATTGTTCGAGATACTTGCGATAGTCTTCACCGGACAGCGTTCGCGTTGGATCGCGCTGATTCGCGTCCGATTCGCCCTGATGCCAGAGCACCGCGCGGAAGCCGTGCGGGCCCATGGACCGAAGCCGTGTAGTGAAATTCGTGAAGAGCGTGCCGCGGCTTTCCCACTCGCCCGTCGTGAGTTGGGCGACGTTGCCGGTGATGGTAGGAGGATTCGGGAAGCGGGTCCCGCGGGGCAACCATTCGCGGACGCTCGTTGCGCCAACTCCCATGGGAACAAACCCGATCGGGACGTTGAATTGTTCGACCAGCGCGTCCCCGAGCGGCGGGAGGAAACTACCGCCGTTGCCGCACGCGCCCGGTTGCGGATCGTTCGCCAATTGCCAACGGATTCCATCGAAGGCAGAGACCCGACCTGTGCGCGTAATCTGCCGCTCCTCGCCGTGATTCGCGGAATTCGACTGTCCGGCGACGGCGAACACCTCACCGACTCCCACATGCTCAATGGTCGTAGAGCCGAGAATTTCGCCCTTCCGCCGCGCTCGAACCTCGAGTTGATACCACCCACCTGCCGGCATGGTAACATCCGCAATGAACTGATTCGAAACGCCCACCGGCGCGACGGTCTGCCAACCTGAGGGTAACGCGCCGCGAGGAGAAACGCCGTTCACGCGCCATTCGACGGTGGTGTCGGCTGCGCGTATTCCTTGCAATCGTACCGTTCCATTGGTCACGGACTGCCGTTGAAAGACCTGCCAGTCGCGCGGTAACTGCAGTTCAAAATCCGAAGCCAGCGCGGAACGAATGAGAATGAGCGCACACAGAATTCTCAGGACTGGAAAGGACCCCGACTTCGTAACGAAGCGCCGGTCGAACCGCACTGCCGTGATTTGGGACACGGCGAACTTTGGCCGCCACGATCTAGTCCGGCAACCCGGCGATTGTCTGATCATAGACCACCTCCCGCGGTTGAGAGGGTGGCCATTGACCCTCATTGCGACTATCCCGAGAGTTCATCGCATGAATCGAAGTTTCGGAACCTTATCGCGAATCGCTGTCGGCCTGCTCCTCGCGACGACACTCCAAGCGAGTCCGTCGGTGGGAAGAGTGTCCGTGGACGACAGCAAGGTTGTAGAACACGCCGCTTGGGCGCAGTCCGCCGAGTGCCTCGCGAACGAGTGGTATCCTCGGATTGGCAGTCTTCTTTTGTCATCGACCGAGGTTTCGCTTCCCGATGTTCAAATCGAGATCAGCCCGGACGATGATGGAGTCGCTGCTGCTGCTGGTTGGCAATTCGCCTCTCGGAAGAATGGGTTCGGGTCCCCTGCCAACGATCACCGAAACATAACCTTGTCCCCCTCACCGACTCCATGAACCGGGAACTTTGGAG
>DLVS01000600.1 GCA_003445095.1 Verrucomicrobiales bacterium | reverse complement strand
CTCGCCTTGTATTTGCAGTCAATCAACGGCGCGACCCTCGGACTGCGGGACACGATCGTCAGCGGCCACGGTCGAATCATCAACACCAGCCCAGGTTCTGGCAATAGGGTGCAGAATGGAGCCTTGGTCCGGCTCAATTCTCCCGGCCAGGCGCTCGAAATTCGCGATATGGAGTACCGGCAGAGCGCGGCGGGCGAACTGGAAGTGACGCTCGGCGCCGCCGGTTGCGGACGGCTGTCCGTGCTGCCGCTAGGGAGTCGTAGCGCCGTCCTCAACGGCCGCCTGCGGGTCGTGCTCGAACCTGGCTTTGTGCCGGAAATTGGGCAGTCCTTCCTCCTCCTCGAAGGTTTCCGCTCCGGCACCTTTGGGGAGGTGATCCTCCCTGACGTCGGTCCGAATCGGAAACTTGAGGTGACTTACGCCCGGGACCAGGTGGTGATTGAGACGGTGGCCGTGCCCTAGAAATATCGCCCGGTGCCCCAGAACGGTTCGGGGCGGCATTTGCCGGATCACTGGGTAATACGATCACCGCCGTGTTCGCTTCATTGACGCCGGTCCGATTGAAGAGCTCACCGTGGAACGGTTCTGATCAATCCACAGACCTCAAAATTTCGGGGGTAAAGGGGGAAAAGACTGGCGAGTTGGATTCCCTTGAATGGAGCGCTTTTGGGGAAGGCGGCCGGGGCGGCCGGGGAACGTTTCGCGAGGATTCTCGCTTCATGCGGCCAAGGTGATTTTAACTTCCCAATGTATTTCAACGAGACGGGTTGAAGGATTTGCGTCGTTGAGACGACCGCCGGCGTGTTCACTGCATTTTGGCACCCATTGTCTTGTCGTCGTCTCTGGCCGGACCAATGGCTCGGCAATTTAGTTAGCGCGGCGTGCGTGAAAGAATCCGAGAAAGGGGTTGACCCAAGCGAAGGTTCCAGTAGAAGACCTGTTCCTCCCGGTCGCGGGGGTGTAGCTCAACTGGTTAGAGCGCTGCCCTGTCACGGCAGAGGTTACGGGTTCGAGCCCCGCCACTCCCGCCATTCTCGCCCGCGAAAATCCGAGCATTCCTGACCTTTCCTGAAGGGTTTTCGACAGCTTTTGAGGCCGAATTCCCAGTCACGGTCATTCAAAGTCGAAGGATGGGCGCAGTACTTGGGCGCGCTGGATCATGGCTTGTCGCCGCAGCTTCAAAGGAACGAAGGCGAAACACGCGGACCACCAACTCGAATTACCAACGTTGGTCTCCTGAAAGCTCGAACGCCGTCTGGATTCGGTGACCAATAAGATGGTTTTCCGTCTCCACAGTCGTCTGGCCAAGGTTCCTTCCCGTCGCCCCACGTGGTATGCTGAAAAGAACGACATCGATCCTAAGCCGAAACATCCTAAGTCTGGCGTCTCGGCGAATGGGCGCGGCTTAGTTTCCTTTGCGCCCCTCTGCTAAATTCAACTCAGGTCTTTAGGATAAATTGCGAATTCCAGACTGGCGCTCTGGGGTGTCTTCCCTACGTTGCCGGCCAATTTCGCGCGATGCCGAGTGTCTTCCTCAAAACCTACGGCTGTCAGATGAACGAGCGGGACACCGAGGCCGTGGCTGCTCAGCTCATCGCGCATGGTTATGCCTTGGCCCCAGACGAAACATCGGCCGATGTAGTGCTCCTAAATACCTGTTCCGTCCGCGATCTCGCCGAGCAAAAGGCTTTGGGCAAGATGACGAATCTGGCCGGCGCGGCCCGCAAGCAGGGGCGCCAGCCGATTCTTGGCTTTTTGGGCTGCATGGCACAGAGCCGTGGACAGCAACTTCTCGAGACCCGGCCCGAAGTCCGCCTGGTTATCGGAACGCAGAAATTTCACCGAACGGCGACGCATCTCGACGACCTCTTTCATGGTCGTCGGCAGCGCATCGTGGACACTGAAGCGGAGGCCGGATCGCAGGGAACCATCCGCGAGCATTTGATTCCCCCTGCCGGTCCGCGTCCGGTGACGGCCTTTATCAGCATCATGCAAGGCTGCAACCAGCACTGTACCTTTTGCATCGTGCCAGCGACCCGCGGTGAGGAGCGCAGCCGAACGATTCCAGATATCGTGGCCGAAGCGCGGGAGTTGGTGGCGCGGGGCGTTCGCGAAATCACGCTGTTGGGGCAAATCGTGACTAGCTTTGGACGGCGCGATTATCCACTCAAGGATGGCAAGTCGGCCTTCGTTCAGCTCATCGAAGCCGTCCACGAAATTGACGGGCTGGAACGGATTCGTTTCACCTCACCTCATCCCAAAGGCTACGGCGAGGATCTGATCGAAGCGTTCGGCCGCCTTCCCAAACTGGTTGAGCACGCCCATCTCCCGGTTCAAAGCGGCTCGGATCGAATTCTGAAGCAGATGCATCGCAGTTATACTCGGGAGCGGTATCAAACGATCGTCGAGCGATTGAGGTCGATCAGTCCGGAGATCGGAATCACGACCGACATTATCGTGGGCTTCCCGGGTGAAACCGAAGACGACTTTGGAGAGACAGTGTCTCTCTGCCGCGACCTCGGCTTCGATCAGGCATACGTCTTTAAGTATTCCCCTCGCCGAGATACTCCCGCGGCGGTAATGACAGGACAGTTGCCCGACGAGGTAATCGAGGAACGCCACCGCCGTCTGCTTGATCTGATCAACGAGCAGGCGTCTCGCAAGTATGCCGAGCAGGTCGGGCGCACCGTGCAAATCTTGGTGGAAGGTCCGAGTCGGCGGAACGCTGCGCGATTCGAGGGCCGAACGCGGTCAAATCGAATCGTCGTGTTCGAAGGTTCCGAGCGGCACCGCGGACAATTGCTCGACGTCAAAATCGAACGAGCCGGGCCATTCACGTTATACGGCGATCCCGCTTTGGTGGGTTTCGAGGAAGAGGTGAATCCCTCTGCTTACGCCATGACTTCCTAAATTCATGAATCTGTCACAACTCTGTCTCCTGCTCGGCGCAGGAATGGTGGCCACCCATCTGTTGGCCCTCCTCAAACCGGGCGCCGTCAGCGCGTGGCTTCAGACTTTTCCCCGACAAATCCCCTTGGGGGTCGTCCTCATGTTGTTGGGGACGGCCTGGTTTGAATGGAACTTGTGGCATGAGACGCTTCAAGACATCGCGCCGTGGAAGAATCTCATGCTGGTTGGGTTCGCGGCGGTTGGGGTCGGCTGCTGCCTGTTTGTTAAAGACTACCTTGCCGTGCGCGGATTCTGCGTCGTCTTGCTGATGACGGCGTGGTGGATGTGCGAGCAGGCGCGCTGGCATGAAAGTCCGTGGCGGAACGCGATCACGGGTTGGGCCTACCTTTGGGTGTTCTTCGCGATGTGGTGGTCGCTGGCGCCGTGGCGGCTGCGAGACGGCATCGCGTGGTTGACGCGAGTCCCAGGCCGACTGCGACTAGCGGCCGCGGCGGGGGTGGCATGGGGAGTGTTCGTTGTCGGACTCGGCTTAAAAGTTTTCCGTTAATGAGGCGGGTAAGACCAGGGTGGCCTTTGAATAAACGGCGGTCGTTGTAGCTATGAGTTCTGCTCCACTAAAAATCGCGGCGTTAGCGGGTGATGGTATCGGGCCGGAGGTAATGCGCGAAGCTCTGCGCGTGTTGCGGGCCGTCGAAGCCCGTTTCTCCCTTCAAATCGAAATCGTTGAAGCCCCGGTGGGGTGGGCGGGAATCGATGCCGCCGGAAAGGCGCTGCCCGAAACCACGCTGAGGACCTGCCGAGAGTCCGACGCAATCCTGTTCGGTTCCGTCGGATTGCCCGACCGTGATCCAACGATCCCGCGAGAAGAGCGCCCCGAACGCGCGGCGCTCTTGCGGCTGCGCAAGGAGTTTGGACTCTTCGCCAACCTTCGCCCCGTCCGCTTGCCCAAAGCGCTCGCC
>DLVS01000594.1 GCA_003445095.1 Verrucomicrobiales bacterium | reverse complement strand
CGGCCCGAATACGACTGGAAGGTCTTGGCGACTGGACCGGGGCACGGCCTCCAACTCAGTTCCGGGCGCCCCGGCGCCACCAATCGGTACGCCGGCCGGTTAATTGTGCCGGTGTGGCTTTCGACCGGCACCAGCGGTCACGGCCATCGTCCGTCCGCAATTGCCACGATCTTCAGTGATGACGGCGGCGAGACCTGGCTGCGTGGCGAACTGATCGCCCGCGATCCCGATCCACTCGCCAATCCGAGTGAGGCTACCGCCGTCGAACTTGGTGATGGTCGAGTGATGTTGAATATCCGCAACGAATCGCCGGTACATCGGCGCGCCGTGGCGATTAGCCCCGATGGCGCCGCGGGCTGGACGCGCCCGAAATTTGCGGACGCGCTATTTGAGCCGATTTGCGAAGCCAGCCTGCTCCGACTCCATGGAAACCCAAAGGAGCGCCAAGCCACCTTGATATTCTCGAACCCGGACAGTCAGGACGCCAATTCGCCGCAATCGCGCGGTGCGAAATCGTCCCGCCGCAATCTCACTCTGAAGCTGAGTGCCGATGATGGACAAACCTGGCCCGTCCAGCGGGTGCTTGATCCGGGACCATCGGGCTACAGCGACCTGGCAACCAGCCCCGACCAAACTTTGTGGTGTTTGTACGAGGCCGGGACGCGCTCGGACACTTCCATTGCGCCCGCAGCCCTGACGCTCGTTCGGTCAGACCTCGACTGGTTGTTTGCGGAAGACCAACGCGCGGACCACGCGGGCTTCGTGTCCCTCTTCAACGGCGTCAACCTTGATGGCTGGGTCAACGTCAACTGTGCCCCGGAAACCTGGACCGCGACGAATGGCGTCATCTTTTGCACGGGAGCTCCGATCGGCGAGCTGCGCACTACTCGGATGTACCAGAACTTCATTCTGGAGCTGGAATGGCGACACTTAAAGGCGGGCGGCAACGCGGGCGTATTCGTCTGGGCCGACGCCCTAACGGCCCGCGGGCAGCCGTTTCATCGTGGAGTGGAAGTTCAGGTCCTCGACGGCCAAGAGGGTGATACCTACACGTCCGACGGTGACGTTT
This sequence comes from Verrucomicrobiales bacterium, assembly GCA_003445095.1. Taxonomy (GTDB): domain Bacteria; phylum Verrucomicrobiota; class Verrucomicrobiia; order Limisphaerales; family UBA9464; genus UBA9464. Next base: position 1,869 of record DLVS01000594.1, on the reverse strand, counting down.
TCCCGATCCACGGCGCCAAGATGGCTCCCCTCAACGGCCGCGGTGGTGACCGGGCCTTTCCCGTGACAAAACGCATGAAGCCTTCGCCGGAATGGAATCACTATCGGATCACCTGTGTGGACGGTGTGTTGACCCACGCCGTCAACGGTGCCGTGGTCACACGAGGCGTGAATTGTACGCCGCGCAAGGGATACATCTGTTTGGAATCTGAAGGCTCGCCCGTGGAGTTCCGTGGGCTCCGAATCCAGGAGTTGCCTGCGAACGAACAATTGCCGCCTGAAGACGTTGCCAACTTGGATGAATCCTTTCGAACACTGTACACAGGGCTCGATTTGCGCGGGTGGCGGGTGACTCCCGGGATCGCGTCGCGTTGGCGCGCGAACGACTGGACCCTGGAACATCCCGGGGCCTCCGAGCAACTGGACGACACTTTGTGGACCGAACGTGAGTTCGGCGATTTTGAATTGATTGTGGATTGGCGTCAGGAATCCCCCGGCACAGTCAGCGACTCGAAACCCGGAGTCTACCTGCGCGGCGACAAGTCAATTCGCGTGGACCTGGGTGGTCCCTCGGCGCGCGAATGGAACCGCACCCGCCTTAATTTTCAGGGCAATCGCCTGCAACTCGAAGCCAATGGCAAATATGTGGAAGTGGATCTCGGCGGAAAGGCAATCCCACCGCGCGGTCGCATCGGCCTGCAGCCCTCGGACGGTGCCGATCAGTTCGCGAATCTCTTCGTACGCGAGCTCGATTAACACTCGGTACGGAGTTCCGAGTTTGGCCCCTGCCATGGTCGGCTTGCCACGTTTCACGTGGGCTGCGTTTCACCGCGGCCCCATTCAGTTCCGCCTGACTTGTGAACGCCGCGGCGGGGAACGAGGGGGAGCGCTTGGCGTGTGGGGTTTCCCATAATGCCCTGGAAACGCCTCCACGCCCGAAGCGGATTAGGTGGGGGCGAGGTTTGCCACGTCTCACGAGGTGAAACTCGCCCCTACTGCCCCGACGCGCCTGACGCGTGCGAAATACACTTCTCGCTTGCGTCCAGCCTGCTGGCTCGCGCCAATTCGCGGCTTTTCTATGCGGCCCTACTCGGCAGTGATCTTTGATTTGGACGGCGTGATCGTGAACAGCGAACCGCTCCACGAGCAGTCCTTCCTCGATGTGTTCGCCGAGTTGGGTTACCGCGACAACCACGGCATTCATTTTCCAGATTACTACGGACGCTCGGATCGAACAGTCTGGCTCGACTTCATCAACCGACACCGACCGCCGCACGAGCTCGAACCGCTGACCGCGCGAAAGCAGGCTCGGTTCCTCGAACTTTTGCGCGCCAGTGAACCGCTCTTCGCTGGAATACCCGAGCTCGTCGAGCAGCTAGCGGCGACAGCACGCCTCGCCGTGGCTTCGGGTTCAACCCATGACGTCATCAACGCCGTGCTTAGCCTCCGCAACCTCCGTCGACACTTCCCGGTCACGGTAAGTTCCACCGACGTAGTCCACGGGAAGCCCGCCCCCGACATCTTTCTGCGCGCGGCGGCGCTTCTCGGCGTCGTCCCCACTCAATGCATCGTCATCGAGGATTCCGCCGCTGGAATCGCGGCCGCGAAGGCAGCCGGGATGCGAGTCATTGGAATCACCAATTCGCTGTCGGCGGCAGAATTACACGCCGCGGACTCCATCGTGAGTGACTACGCCCAAATCGAAAAACTGCTCCTGAGTTCATAACGGAAATTCAGCCGGATCTACGGCAGTACTCAGCGCGACCGACCGAGTGGAGAATGAGCCACCGATCGTACTCATCGGCGGCAGGCTACTCCATGAACCGCCGTAGTCGCGGAGGGGACGGCGCGCACTCTCCTCTCGCGCCAC
>DLVS01000576.1 GCA_003445095.1 Verrucomicrobiales bacterium | reverse complement strand
TGTTCACTTATATTTGTTTTTTTTTTTTTTTTTTTTTTTTTTTTTTTTTTCAAGCAGAAGACGGCATACGAGGTCACACTGGTCCCGCCGAGGCAGCATCCACTGGCACCTCCGGATCGATCGCGAACATATTCGGCACATAAAAATTCTTCGCAAAGATGAGCTCGCCGTAGTTTTCCGCTTCATTGCCCAGCCGGTATTTGGCGGGCGCCCCGGGAGCCTGAAAAGCAACCTGCGGGCCACCCTGGTTGTCCCGCCCATAACCTGCCCGAAAGTAACCGCCAATATCGATGAAATCAGCGAGGACTTGTTCGACGCGGTCTTTGATCGGCCGACGGGTTTCGAGTGAGAGCGCGTATTCCCTGGTGGAAGTCGTCTCAGCGAACTCTTGGTTGGCAAACTCTTGCAATTGAGTAACCGCGTTGGCGCGTTGCACTTCTTCAACGGTCTGCTTCACCACGGGAATCTCAGGCTCGAGTCGGACCGGGGGCGGGTTGGTTGCGCTCGGAACGGCGGGAATCTGATTGGTTCCCGCCGCGCGTTCGAGCTGGCGCAGCCGTTCATCCAACAATTGCATGCGGCGTTCGTAGTCGCTTCGCAATTGTTGCATCTCACGCCTGATCGACTCGACCTCGTCGGCCGGGAGGGGAGGACTTAGGTTTTGCGCAACGACGGTTAAGGCCGCGAGAAGCGAGGACATGACGGCTCGCGATAGAGGAATACACAAGGGCATCGAATGTCGGGGTGCGGCGTCAGCAAATCGACAGGCCCGCGAGCCGTCAATGGTGGCGATTCGTTTACCGGGCTCGGCGCTTCACGTTCCCAGGTTCGACGTGCGGTGCGGTGCTTGATCACTTAGTCCAATTGGAATCTACTGGCCACGGCATTTCCGACATTATGAGACTTACTTCTACTCCCATCGTCCTAGCGACCCTTTGGGCTATAGCGTCCGGGATTTCGGGGCTGGCTCATTCAGCTAACGAGCCGGCACCGCGCACCGAAGAGTGGTGGAAGAAACGCCAGGAGTTATTGAATCAGCGTGCCGAAGAAGCCGGAGAAAAGGCGGAGATAATCTTCATCGGCGACTCCATCACTCAAGGTTGGGAGGGAGAAGGCAAAGATATCTGGGCTAAAACGTATGCACCGCGGAACGCGGTCAACCTTGGGATTGGCGGTGATCGGACCCAGCATGTGCTCTGGCGGCTCGCGAACGGTAACTTGAAAGGACTCAAACCCAAAGCCGCCGTGGTCATGATCGGCACCAACAACTCCAATGGCGACGACAATTCGGTAGAACAGATCGCCGATGGCGTGAAGGCGATCGTCGACAAACTCCGCAGTTCTCTGCCCGACACGAAAATCCTCCTTTTGGCAATTTTTCCGCGGAGTGAGAATCCCAGCGTTCAACGCGGCAAAGTGCTGCAAGTGAATCAAGTCATCCAAAAGTTGGCCGACAACCGATCAGTGTTCTGGATTGATTTCGGTTCGAAGTTTGTCACTGCCGAAGCCCTAATTCCGCGGGATTTGATGCCTGATTACCTGCACTTGTCGCCCGCTGGCTATCAGATTTGGGCCGACAGTATCGAGCCCACGCTCACGGATATCATCGGAGGCAAAACCGCGGCCAACAGCGCGACTTCTCAAAACTTGACGGGAAAATGGACCTTTACTATTCCCGGACCCGGCGGCGAGCCGGTGTCGATGAAAATGATTCTCGAACAATCAGGCGAACACATCTCCGGCAAATTCGAGCGGCCGGACGGGAATTGGTTGAACGTCGAGAGTGGCAAATCCAACGGCGCGGAGTTTTCGTGGACAGTTAAACGCGATCGGACCGATGGCAGCGTCATGACCTACCAAATGAAGGGCAAATGGGCGGGCAATCCGGGCAACCAGATTTCCGGCGAAGTCGTGACCATCATGGACGGTTCTTCAGTAACCAGCGGGTGGACGGCTAAGCGAGATTAATCCGGCCGAAGGGCGGGCGGGAAACTCCGTCCATGAATGCCGGAATTCCACGGCCTGACACGTTCCCGGCTTGAGCGCCGCGCGACAACGGATTATTCGTTGCTCAGCAGCACGTCGCCACTGACCAACGCCATCTTGTTTATGCCTACTGCCCGCCTTGCCGAACTCCGGAGCCGCACCCTCGCTGTCATCATGGGTGGCGGACAAGGGACGCGCCTGTTTCCGCTGACCCGCGAGCGGGCCAAGCCGGCAGTACCTTTGGCCGGCAAATACCGGTTAGTGGACATCCCCATCTCGAACTGCATCAACTCGGGAATTATGCGGATGTATCTCCTGACCCAGTTCAATTCAGCGTCGCTACACCGCCACATTTCACAAAGCTTCAAGTTTGACCACTTTGGCAACGGGTTTGTGGAGATTCTCGCGGCCGAGCAAACCTTTGCTTCGAACAGTTGGTATCAGGGCACCGCCGACGCGGTACGGAAGAACCTCATGCACATCCAAACGACAGATTTCAGCTACGCGTTGATTCTGTCCGGCGACCAACTGTATCGGATGGATTTTCGCAAGATCATCGAACAACACGCCGACTCGTCGGCCGATGTGACAATCGCAACGATTCCCGTAATCGCCAAAGACGCCTCGTCGCTCGGGATACTTCAGATCAATGCGGAACGACGGATTGTGCGATTTGTAGAAAAACCGAAGGACCCCGGCACCCTCAACTCGCTCAAACTAGACCGCGCCACGTACGGTCCCTTGGGAATCCAGAGTGACACCGACCTATTCCTGGCTTCGATGGGAATTTACGTGTTCAACCGAGACGTGCTGCTCGAGCTCTTGAACAACAATTTGGACGACTTCGGTAAGCATATCATCCCGGGCGCCATCGAGAACAAGCGGGTATTTTCATACGTCTATCAAGGGTACTGGGAAGACATCGGGACGATCCGCAGCTTTTTCGAAGCGAATCTCGATCAAGCCGCCAATCTGCCTAAGTTCAATTTCTTTGATCCCCCCGTGTTCACCCGGCCGCGTTTCCTTCCCGCCAGCAAAGTCAATGCGGCGGCCCTCGATCACGCCGTCATTTCCGATGGCTGCATCATCAGCAGGGCGCGAATCAAGAATAGCGTCATTGGAATTCGTTCCGTCTTGGACGAAGGGGCGCTCCTGACCAACGTCGTGATGATGGGCGCCGATTATTATGACACGACGGCTCGAAGTTCGCGTCCAGAGAATTTGGGACTGCCGCTTGGCGTAGGACGAGGAACCCGCATCGAGAATGCGATCGTGGACAAGAATGTGCGGATAGGCGAAGGCTGCGTCCTCACACCGGAGGGCAAGCCACCGGAGGTCGATCATCCGCTTTACTACATCCGGGATGGTGTCTTGGTCATTCCTAAGGGAACGGTAATTCCTCCGAACACGGTCATTTAGCCACGGGTCCAGGTCTGCGCTCGCTTGAGTTCAGCCGCGCGGAAACCACCGACGGAAACTGGCAATCGTTTGGCGCGCCGCGGATTCGCTGTCCGGCAGAGGCAGCACTTCGGCAGAGACAAATCCGTCATAGCTCGTTTCGCGGAGCGCAGAAGCAATCGGCGCTCCATCCAAGTGTCCGAATCCCATCGCTCGACGGTTGCTGTCGGCAAAATGAACGTGGCCCACGCAAGCGCGTGCGTCACGAATCGTCGCCGCGATGTCGGCTTCTTCGAGGTTCGCGTGAAACAAATCGACGAGGAGCTTCACGTTACGGGTTCGTAGAGTCTGAAGAAAGGTAATCGAGTCGGCGACCGTGTTGAACAGGTTCGTCTCGTATCGATTAAGGGGCTCATAGAGGAGCGGCACATTCAGGGCATGAGCCCGAGGACCCAATTGATCGAGTTCTTCGCGCAGCCAGTCCAGCGCTTGCTCTCGATCCACGTCATCCTTCACCCGACCTTGCATCGAGCCCACGATGGCGGGAGCACCGAAGCCACCGGCAAAGTCCACGACTGCGCCAATGAAATCGCGCGCACACATGCGGACATGGGGATCGGGATCGGTAAGGGAAAGCTTCCGCAACAGCCAGCCGGCTCCCGTTCCCATCGCGGCGAGCGTGAGACCGTGCTGGCGCATAAGTTCCCGCAACTCCATGGCGTCGACGTCGTCAGCATGGGGCGGGAATACCTCGATCCCGTCGAACCCATGGGCCGCCGCGGAGGCGCAAGCTCCGGCCAAATCGCCATGGAAAACAAACGGTCCCCGGCGCGCTTCCGGGACGAGACACACCGTGACGGCCGAACGAATCATGCAATCGGGGATGGTGCGAGGTGCAGGGTTCGAACCTGCGACCCCTTGCGTGTGAAGCAAGTGCTCTACCACTGAGCTAACCTCGCGCGTCGAGCGGTGTAGATAGACAAGCAGCGCCGGAGCGCAAAGGAAAAGTTCGCGGGAAATTTTCTCACGTCGCGGACGGTGGATTCGGTCGGGATGATTGACCTGCCATTCAAAAGCGGTAGGCCAATCCAAGAAACGGATTGAAATCGGGGGCCGATCGCGTGACGCCAAAGTTGATTCCAACATCGAACATCAGATTCTCAGAAACGGCATACGTTAACCCAAAATCGACCGTGCCGATCCAAGGCGTGTCGGCCTCGGTGCTGACTTCGCTGAAGAACTCCACGTATCCGGCGAGCGGTCCAACGATGTCGCGGCCTACGGTGATCGTGTTGACAAAGGAAGCGGCTACCTCGGTCGCTGTTTCGGCTCGTCCGAAGTCAAACTCGGTCATCATTCCCAGACCCCAGCCTGCCGGGAGATCGGCGGCGAACGGAACGATGATGCCACCTTGCACTGTTTCGGCGCCCAATCCGTTCTGACTGGTCGGCCAAACAACGTACGGCATAACCGCGAGCGCCGTGGGTCCGCCATCGTTCCCCCACAGATTGATCTTCAGCCGGGTCAGTACATCCCCGAATCCGGACTGCGACTCAACCTGCCCGGCCGAGTCTTCGATCCGCAGATGATTGAAAGTCTGCGCGACCACCTGGAAATCCACGCGGTTCGCCAGCCCGGCCTTCCAGTTCATCGGAGCGATGGCAAACGCGTCAGTGGTCAATTGGACGCCGCGTTCGGATTCACGGTCGTGAGCGTAGTTGACCAAGTCCATCTCGAGTTGGAAATGACCGGCATCCACCGTAAAAGGGCTCTCGGTCTTGTCCGGTCGGTCGAGGCTCATCGGTCGCATCAACTCACGAGGGACGGGGTTGAACAAGGTGTAGCCGCTTTTGTCCGGGGGCTCTTCGGCGGGTAGAGGGTAGGTCGCCGTGCTTTGGACCAAGAGCGGCAACACCCAGCGTAGAAAGGCATCGCCCCCTGACCGCCTCCTGAATTTTTCCACCCGACCAGCCAGAACGTCGTCCATCAGTCAGGCACGGTGCCGGCCGTCAGTGTGTTCTTCAAGAGAATTTGTTTTATGTATAAAACAACGATTGGCGTTAGGGATTTTTTCCAATCCCGGAATGTCATGCGCGCCGAGACCAAGGCTGAACAGGGTGAACAACTTTCCGGCCAAACGAGTTGACGACCCAACTGATTGTACGCTACCAGGTTCCAGACCTCATCAGGTTGTGGTTTAGCAAGCGCGAATATGCGGTGCCCGAAGTGTGGTGGTCAGGATGATAAGGTGATTGATTCTCGAGCTTCTCGGGAAGGGTCGGTGATTCGTCGACGCCGAGAATGTCTCAACTGCGAACAGCGATTCACCACCTACGAGGAAATCGAGCGCGAAGAACTCTTTGTCGTGAAACGCGACGGCCGCCGCGAACCTTTCTCGAAAGAAAAGTTGCTCTCCGGTTTGAAGCGCGCGTGCCAGAAACGTCCGGTTTCCGAAGAGGCGGTCGCGGATGCCGTAGAACGAGTGACCAACGAGATTACCGAACGCTTCGACCGTGAGGTGCCCGCCAAAGTTATCGGCGAGCGGGTCATGAGGGAGTTGCGCGAGCTCGACGCTGTCGCGTATGTGCGGTTCGCCAGTATTTACCGGGAGTTTCAGGAGGTCGGCGAGTTCGTGGACGAGGTCAATCGATTGGCTACGTTGCCTCCGCCGGATAAACGTCAAATGGCCTTCCTGGCCGACTCCGAGGAGACCGACCAGTTGCTGCCCGTGAAATCATGATCGCGTTGCGCGAAGATTGCATGCTGGTCGAACAGGACGACGGAAATTACCTGCCGTGCTCGGTGGATCAATTGACGCTCGAATTTGTTGGATCGGCGGCGACCCTGTTGGAGCCCGACGTACTCAAGAACGCGGCGGCGGGTGTATTGCATTACTTCAAGCACGAGTTGGGACGTTCGTTTGTGACTGTCGCCGAATTTGCCGTCGCCCTGGCCAAGGCGCTCGACGGTCTCGGGATCACCGCGGACATTGCCTATGTGGGCGATGGTGCTTCAACGCGCGTGACTGACTTAAGGGCCTTGGCCGCCGGCTCGGGCAAGCTCGGTGAACTTGAGTTTTTCTCCAAATTGCGTGCAGCCCTGCGCGATCAACTCGCCGAGCGCCC
>DLVS01000395.1 GCA_003445095.1 Verrucomicrobiales bacterium | reverse complement strand
AGTGGCGATGCGGGCGAGGTGAGTTTTGGCGCGGGCGATTTCCGCACCCTCGGCCGCCAGTTCGAGGAAGATCGCGACGGCGTAGAAGTGAGAACACAGCTCGTCACTCGACGTGTCGCCTTTCCATTCGAATTGGCCGTCGGCGGTGTCGTGCCACTCCGCGGGATAACCGCCGGAACCGCCCGTGGATTTGTGTCCCCGCTCGCCTTTCGCCCAAACGGAACGGGCCGGGAAACCGGGAATTCCCGTCATCGTTTCGAGCCAGCAGAGGGCATGAAACGTGTTGGTTGCCTCGCGACGAGCGGCCGGGTCGCGGGTGACGGCCCAACGATAGGATTGCGCTGCCAGATAATAGCCGGTGTAGCCGCCGTCGTTGTCACCCGCTTCGCGGACGAATTCCTTAAGCTCATCATCCCATTCCAGCTTATGCACGAGCCCCAGACGTTTCTGGCCCCAAGCCTCCAACCATCGCTCGTAGTACGCGGCCTTCTTGGCGAGCGTGTACGGCTGATATTCGATGATTCCGAGTCCGCGATCGGTGGCGATATAGACGCGTTGCCCCACCACCGCGATGCCATTCACCCGCTCGTCGGGCAACCAACGTTGACCGGCGAAATAGTGGAACTCGTCGCCGACTTGTCGAATCGCGCCGCGGGTCGTGCCAAGCCAGAGGTCGTTGGTGAACCCGCGCGCCAAGCAGGTGATGTCTTCGAACGGCAATCCCTGTTCCCCACTTAGGGTTGTTAGTGACATCCCACGGAGCTCGGCCAGGCCGCGGTCGGTCGCGATGGCGAGACGATTGCCCAAACTCAGGGCGTCGCGAGTGTTCCGCGAGGGTAGCGTGCCCCAATCCCAAGCTTGATCGGAGTGTGAATCGTACACGTCTCGGCTGCCGAACGCGCCACTGGCAAAGGTGGTTAACCGACCGGCGCCGAGGGCATACAACGATTCCTGGTGCGGAATTATCTCCAGAATGTCAAAGCGTGCGGTCGCCTCGCCAAGCGGTTCAAGTTGGTCGCCGCGCACGCGCCAAAGTTTGCGGCTGTCGGCAGCTACGATTTCGCCACGGTGTTCGGCCAAATCCACGAACGGATTGGTACCTACCTTCGTCCAAGCGTTGTCATCCCGCCGATATAACGCGTCGGGTGTGATCGCCCACAGACGTTTGCCTACGATCTTCAGCCGGCGAATGGGTTGGGTCAGGGTGGAATCGCGAGCGAGGCCGTCGGATTGCAAACGCAGCAATCCCTGAGCGGTCCCAACGAAGATTTCCTCATCGAGCGCAGCCACCGTAGAGAGTGACCCGGGCCAAGGAACGATGCGGCCGATCTCCTGCAGGTACACGGCATCGGGAACTGGGGGCCACCGCGGAGCTCGATTTTCAGCGGCCCACAGGCGACCAACCTCAAGCGTCAGCATGACCGCCAACTGACCCAACAGCGGAATCCCCGATCGATGGAAGGACAACAGCACGCTCACGAGGTGCGTAGGAGACCATTGCCCTAAAGCGCCCCGCAAGCAGCGAGGGGGCCGAACTCTTACGCTGACCCGACCCTTTCATTCCATTCACTCCTCTCACCTCTACCGGTTCTCCCCGTTCTTCTATCAATCGTTGAGAAAGTATCTGCGGGAAATCCCGCGAGCTCGCCATCTGGGGTGCGGGGGCGAAGCGAAGCGCGACCCCGCTTTGGAGCGACGCGCCACCCGCTCCCAAGGCCCTTCTTCGCTCCCACGCGCGTCCGGCAACTGAAAGCGCCGTCGCCGCTCCGCTCTGCCGGCGCACTCCAACTGAAGCGCTGCGCCGTTCGGCTCGCGCACCAATTACCACTGAAACCCACTCCGCGGTTATGAGGACACCACGAGTGCAAGCCAGCCATGAGGATGAGACATCACCAAACGAGAGCAACGTTAGCGGCGGATGAATCGTATTCCCGGTGCGATATTCGCGGTGTGCCTGGGATTGGTTGCCTTTTCAACGTAGATCGACTTCAGCTTCCGTTCCACTCCGCCGCTCTGTTTCTCGAGTTCGAGCCCATCGCTTCACTGGAGACTGGATTTGCTTCCAGCGGTCGGTGAGCCCTGGCGTTGACTGCTTACTTTTCGGCTGAAAAATGTACAAAACTCAGAAGGGTGCCGTCACAATCCGTGCTCGGGATCCTATGAAGCCCTTGGTTGTCCGCTCTCGAGCCGTTCCCGCAATTGCTACAGGCGCGCAGGCCCATGGTGCCGTGACATTGGGCACGGTCGCGCTTGGCGTTTTGGCCATCGGTGCTTTGGCTATCGGCGCGTTAGCAATTGGTCGGCTGGTTGTTGGCCGAGCTCGAATCAAACGATTGGAAATTGATGAACTTGCGGTCCGTCGTCTTCGGGTCACCGAAGAGTTCACGACGCCTAGGGCGGGTCCTGAGGGCTAAGGTTATGGCGCCTTCGCCTTCGCGGCTAAACCAAGCTTCTCCGTGAACGCGCCGGTTGCGTTTCAGCTCCCTCCTGGGCACGCTCGGAAGCGCGTGATTGAACAGCGACGTTCGGCCTGTCTGGCAAGTGGGACCGCTGTGCGACGGCAGCAGGAGTGACTGTATGGCCGGGCGCGTGACCCCTCGGCGGCGTGGTTCGTATGGGATGGACGCCCCCTTCGCTCCGGCCTTTCTTGCCGGCTTGGTCCTCTTTTACCTCGTCCTGGCCATCGTTACCGGCAGGGCGATGTTTTGGCTGGCTGTCCTTTTCATCTCCGCCCTCGAAGCTCTCTTCATCCACACCGCACTTCGGGGCAAGTTCGTGGTCTGGGCCGAATTGCTCGCTGGGTTGAAGCTTCGTGGCGACGAGCGCATCCTGGACCTGGGCTGCGGCCGGGGTGCGGTGCTCCTGATGGCCGCGCAGCACCTGACCACAGGCCGGGCCGTGGGAGTGGATCTGTGGCGAAAGGTCGATCAGTCCGGCAATTCGGCCGAGGCCACCCAGCGCAACGCCGTCGCCGAGGGAGTGGCGGATCGAGTCGAATTGCACACGGGCGACCTAAGGGCGCTGCCCTTTGAGGACAATGATTTTGATGTGGTTCTCTCAAACTTCGCGATCCACAACATTAGCGGTCGTGCCGGTCGGGAGAAAGCAATCAGCGAAGCGGTACGGGTGCTGCGCCCTGGTGGTCGGCTGCTCATCGTCGACGTTCGGGCTACGCAGCAATTCCAGGCACAGCTTGCCAGACTCGGGATGCACGAGGTCGCCCGCAGGGGGCTGGGATGGTGGTTCCAACCAGCCCGTCTCGTGACCGCCAGGAAGCCGCAACCTGGCCGTTGAGATGCCCTGGTGCTTTTTCGTAGGTCCTCGGCAGACGCGCGTCGAGGAGGAGGAGGAGACCAGCGAAGCACTCCGGGGAGGACCGCGCCGAACCAGCGAGTGGAGCGAACCGCCGGTGAGCGTCTCGATTTTGACACGATTCGATTTATCAACATCATCAGACACGGAGTGAGAGCGCGGTCGCTCACTCGGATCGTTGGGCGAACTCACAAAATTATCCTGTGCTGACGAAATATCACCTTCTACAGGTTGGCGCCCTTTTTCTGGTTTGTGCGCGGGGTTTGTCCGCCGACAAGGTTTACGGGACTTTGCCTACTGGGATGCTCAGCCTTTCTGAAATATCCGAAGTTTCGGCGGAGATTTGCCAGCGGCACGTTTTCGATCCTGCCGCCGTAGGCAACCGTCTACCCCAAGGCTATCGCCTGATCCCGGCCGAAGAGTACGCCAAGAATGATCCAATCGTAGCCGATTTGCTCAGGAGAAATCCGAAATACGCGCGTTTCGCCATAGGCAGCCTTTGTTTCCTGTCAGTGGGTGCGTTTACTGTCGACGGAGTGCGGGTCCATCCGCCCGGAGCTACCCCAATGGCGTTCTGGTGGGCGCGCGCTGAAGGTCCTCGCGATTCACGAATGCAGGGGAAAGCCCTTTGGCTCCAAATCGCCAGTTGGTACTCTCGCTCCCTCACCGAGCGTTCGAAGATCGTGGCGACTGATCCCACGGCTCAATTTACAGACATCGAGGTCACTCAGGCAGAACCGGACGTTTGGCGTGTCCACTTGGCGCTGGCCGACGAAGTGATTGACGGAAAAATCCGATGCAGCGGAGAGCCCACTAAACGTCGTGAATCGGGACCGGGATACATGTCCGTTCCATTCACCGGAGAAGGTGCCGGATACTTTTGGACCATGACTTATTTCGGACACCATCACCAAGAGGCGAGGGGCGAATGGCAGATTCAGGGAACCGGCGTCCTTTCGGCGGCATTCAAGATCCAGAGTGAGGCGGGGAAGTTCGATACGGAATTTCAGAACCGCTGGTCAGCGCTATCCGGTCTCTACAAATTTGAGCCTAAATAAAATCTCGCTCTTCGGGCCGAACTACCAGCACCGGGCAGGGAGCGTGGCGAACGATTTTCTCCGCGACGCTGCCCAGCAGGGCGTATTTGAAACCCGTGTAGCCGTGGGTCGAAATAATCAGTAAATCCGCCGGCGTGGCGCGCGCGGTTTCCACAATTTCTTTCCACGCACGGCCAAGATGCACGATCGGCTCAACAGTCACGTTCGTGCCCAGTTCGCTCACGAGCGTCTGCATTTTGGCGCGCGCAGACTTCAATCGCTGGTCATCCAGGTCCTCGGGCAGGACCGGCGCGTAACCAAATTCTCCCGTGGGTACCACCGGTTCAACCACGTGAAGCAAACACAAGCGCGCGCCGAATTGCTCCGCAAACGATTGGGCGTAACGGAGAGCGTGCCGGGAGTGGTTGGAAAAATCCATCGGCACCAAAATGGTGCCGATATGAAATCGCAGCGGGGCCAATCCGGTCAGAGGTGCGGAGGCTACTCGATGGCCGGACGAATCGGTAATTACCGCGCGGGTGCTCGACCTTTTGTCGCTGGAACTGCCCCGAGAAGTTTTAGGAATGGCTTTCATGGCGTGGGCTTCGAGGATCGTCGGGGGCGCCGGGCGGCAGGCGCACGGACTTCCACCACGGAATTCACGCCACCGAATGGATTGGGAACCGTATTGGGATTGTTGGGGTCGGCGACCCAACGCTCGTCGACCACGAAAAGGTACTCGTGGGTGCCCACGGGGAGGGCGACTTCGATTTCCCAACGGGATCCCTCGGCATCGGCCAGTTGCAGACGCACGGGTTGCCAATCATTGAACGAACCCGCCACGCAT
>DLVS01000401.1 GCA_003445095.1 Verrucomicrobiales bacterium | reverse complement strand
GCGGATCTAGATGGGGGCGAGGTTGACCACGTCTTACGAGGTGAAACTCGCCCCTCCCAGGCTGACGCGGCGAGGCGGTGTTCCATGGACGCATTCAAGGAATCAATGAACGTCCCATCGTCTCCTATAACTGCGCCTGCAGTTCTCGATAGTTCACTTTGCCCGTACCGAGCTTCGGAATCTCTCGAACGACCCGAAGTTCGCGCGGGACGCAAAGATTCGTTAGACCTTTGGCCTTGATCGCGCATCGCAGCTCTTCGGAAGTCAGTCGAGGTTCGTTAACCACCGCAATCAACACCTCGCCCTTGTCTTCGTCGGGTCGCGTGATGATGGCCACTTCACACCTCGCACCATACTGCGGGAACGCGCCCGCCAGTGCGTCTTCAACCGCCGTCAAACTGACCATTTCGCCACTGACTTTCGCAAACCGTTTTAGTCGGCCGAGGATGAAGACGAATCCATCGTCATCGACTCGGACGATATCCCCGGTGTCGTACCAACCGCCGAGGGCCTGGAATTTCGTATTGGCGTCGTGATTGAGGTAACCGCGCATCACGTTCGGTCCGCGGACAAGGAGGCGGCCGCCTTCAGGAACGCCATCCACGGGCTCGATCTTCCATTCGATGCCAGGGAGGAACCGCCCGACACTTCCGAATCGAACATCCATGCGCGTATTGAGACAAATGGCCGGGCTACATTCCGTGGCTCCGTAGCCTTCCAGGAGGCGCACCCCAAACTTCCGCGCCCAAGTGTTGGCCGTGACTTCTTGGACCTTCTCCGCGCCGGCGACGAGGAACTTCACGGAATTGAAATCGTACGGATTGGCCCGCCGCGCATACCCGTTCAGGAAGGTATTAGTGCCAAACATCACGGTGCAGGCCTTGTCGTACACACCCGCCGGCACCACCCGATAATGCAGCGGCGACGGATAGAGAAATGTGTAATACCCGCGCGAAAGAGGAACAATCACCCCTCCCATCAAACCAAAGCTGTGGAAGAGCGGCATCGCGCTGAAGAATCGTTCGTAATCCGTGACATCAAGGGCTCCGAGGATTTGTCGCTGATTGGCCACGAGATTGCCGTGGGTCAGCTCAACCCCTTTCGGTACGCCTTCGGACCCGGAGGTAAACAAGATCACCGCGGGTCGCTGCGATCCGTCGGCCCGGCGCCGCAAACCCCAGCCGCATCGCACTGTGTGCTTTAGGAGTTTGGTCAGCTTCGTCAGCCCGGAAATTTCGCCCCGGACATCTTCCAGGTAAACCAACTCAATTCCGGCAGCAGAAAAGGAATCTAGCTTGAGTTTGGCCTTCTCGACGAACGTGCGGGAAGTGATGATCCGTTTCAGGCCCGCCAACTGGGCGCACTGCAGCATGACCGGCACTCCAGTGGAAAAATTGAGGATGGCCGGGGCAAAATCCGCCGCCCACAAACTCAGCAATGAAACGGCGCACCCATTCACATTCGGCAACAAGAGGCCGACCCGCGTTTCACCCTCGGAGGTATTGTTGTCCAGTTTGGGCCAACGTCGACGCCATTCGCTCGCCAGCACGTCAACGCCCACCAGCAAACGCCTAAAAGTAAGTCGGTTGAAGGAGATGTCTTCCAGGACGACTCGACGCGGGTTCTGCGCCGCCGCCTCAGCGATCAATGTCAGCACGTTCTTAGCGCCGAATCCCTGCTCGACCTCGAACTGCTGGCGCACCATCGCATCCCGCAACCAGGTGGTAATCTTTTGACGCGCCACCATGTTCGAGGCTCCTTCCAGCGCGGGTGCCGTGAGCACGGGACTGAAATGAGCGGAAACTCGCGGAAACCACTGCGTCCAGCCCGTGTGCCGAACGAACAGAACTCGATTCGCACCCCGCAGATAGGCAGTGATGACTTTTGCTTTCGTTCGATGAATCAGGAAGCCGGTGCCCTCAAAGAGTTTCATCAATGAGCCCGTTAAGGTAATGCGACCTTCTGCGAAGAGCACCAGACGCCCGCCCTTTCCCAGGAACTCGGCCATCCGTTTCGCTGCGTACGGCGAACTCGTGTCCACCGGGAAAGTGCGGCTGTTGATCATCATCTTGCGATGAATCCAAGTCGTCGTGGCGGTCGTCGCGCTCGTGACAAACTTCCAGTCGGAATCCAAAACCGCTCCCAAGAACAGCCAGTCAAGCCAAGACACGTGATTCGGGATCAGCAATACCGGGCCCGGCGTGTCTAATACTTCAGTGTTGTAGGCCCGAAAGCGGAACCAAAGACGCAGTAGGCAGCGAAGGAACAGTTTCATCAGAACAGCAGAGCGGTTGGGGAAAGGGTCGACATGCGGGGATCAACGAATCGAGTGCGTCGAAATGGCCAAACTAAAACGCCGATTACTCCCAGGGTTCCAACAAGGCAGACCGGCGCGAGCCAGGTATCGAGCGGTCGGGTGCGACTGGACGAGCGGCACTTGAGGACCCCCGAAATGACTGCGCCGGGCCCGGGAAATGGAGCCGACGCTAACTCGCGACCGTCCGGACTGATAATTTGTGAAATTCCTGAACTAGCGACTCGGAAGATGGGGAGGCCGTACTCCGCCGCTCGAAGCCCGGTGACTCGTGAATTGAGCCTGTGCTGGTACTCGCCCCACTGTTCCACGTCCATCGCTGGTATGAGCAGAGCCTGCGCCCCTTGACGAATGAGTTCATCCGTCACTTGCCGATAGCTGGCGTCGTAGCAAACGAGGATTCCCAGAGGTCCCCAAGGCGACTGCCAGACTTTTTGTTCGGTCGCCGGTTCGCCATCGCGGAAGAATTGAATTGGCCGGGCCTTCGCTTGGGAAAACACAATCTCACCGTTCGTGCCGATGACGAAGGCGGTATTGAAGTAGCTTTCCTGCCCGGCAAGGGGCTCTTTGCCACCAGCAACAAGCCATTTCCCGTGCCGACGGCACCATTCACGTACGATATCGGGAACCGGGCCGTCGAACGTGTATTCGCAGAGCATCAGCAATTCTGCTTCGGGATGCACCTCTGCCAGGCGGTCCAATGCCACCAGAACTTCCGGTGCGCCGGGAAACTCGAGCTGCACGCCGGCGACCTTGATCTCGTGGGAGGCCCCGTCTTCCTGGGCCCTCCGAATATGGGGAGCCATCAACGTGAACCCCACGGCCACGAAGAGCGTAGTGACGAGTCGAACCCGCTGAGTGAGATAACCCCATCGACCAGGCCAGAGAAGTTGCGTCGTTAGAGCCAACAAAACAAAGCCGCTCCCGTAGATGCCGAAGACCGCGAACAAGGCCCGCGCTGGCTCCGAAATGGAGTTCGCCAGCGGGGAAGCCGCGGAGAACCACGAGAATCTCAGCCACCAAATCTCACTTCGAAAATACTCGAGCCCACACCACATCACCGGCGCGAGCGCAGCGGCCCAACCCGTACCCCAGCGAGTCTCGACCCGTTGCAAGAGAAACAAGAACACTCCGTGGAAAAACGCCAGGATCAGCCAAAGAGGAAGAGCCGCCGAACCAAAAATCTTCCACAGAAACATCGTCTGCGGAACGAACACGCCCAAACCGACCAGCAACCCGAGGTAGAACGCCTGACGGGTTGTCGCGACTTGGCGAAGCGCAAACAAGCAGCCGAGATATACCAAGACCAGCCAGGCGAGAGCGGGAATCGCAAATGCAACCTGGAACGCCGCGACTGCTAACACCGCAAGGAGTGCCGCCCTTAGAAATCCTGTCGCCTTTGAAACCTCAGTTGGTTCCACCTGAATCATCCGCTTAGGAGCGCTTTCGACCTGCTTCATTTAGCTCTCCTTTCGCGGAATCCGCAGCCACCCCACCACGACGGCGACCAACGCCGCGAGGACCAGGAAGACTTGCGACGCCGTCAACCCGATATGCGCGCAGCCCAGCACGAGCAGCCCCGCCAGGATCATCCCAATGTTGTCGCCGAAATTCTGCACGGCGATCGTTTTGCCCAGCTTCGTCGGATCCGATTCGGCCTGGAGCGCGGCATTCAGCGGAATCAGGAACAAGCCCGCGGCTACGCCTGCCGCGATCAACACCAGCATCACCGCCGGCATGACTACGAGGGTGACCACCCGAGTTCCGTCCGGTCGTACTCTCTCAAAAACATGCTGTCCGACGTGGACGAGATCGAGCGGCCCAACCAAAAACACCAGCGCCAGCAAGGCCGCAAGAAGGAACCCAAAACGTCGAATATGATGGAGATCGCCGACCCGATACCACACGCCCGCCAGAACGCTCCCGACCATGACCCCAACGCTGAGCCATAATCCAAGTAGAGCGATTTGCGTGTTGTCGGGCAATTTGAGGACGTCGAGGCCCCACGGTTGAAAATTAATTTTCATCGCCGCGCCGGACACCCAGAACAGCGCCGTGCCAATCAAAATCTTACCGAGACGAGGGCCGTGCCACACTCCTCTCATCAATGAGCTGATCAGCGTAATCCAATACCGATCGAACAAATACTCCCTCCAAGTTCGATGACCGCGCGGCCGGGAGACACTGATCCCCGTCAACATCAACGCGAAGTGTTTGACGAACGCGCCGACCGACTTCCCGACGCGAACTGAGGGATCTGACGGGGTGTGCGCCATGAGTAGATTCAACGCCATGGAACCCACGAAAATGCCCAGCAAGATCAGATAACAGAAGCCTACGGAAAGGTGGTCCACGATGACCGATCCTCCGATCGCGCCGGTGAGAATGGCGAGCAAGGTGAGGAGCTCGACCATTCCGTTGTCGG
>DLVS01000668.1 GCA_003445095.1 Verrucomicrobiales bacterium | reverse complement strand
ATATTGATGAGATCGCATCCATCGCTGACGGCGCGGTCAATCGCCTTGGCAATCGAGAAATTGGAGGCGTTGTGAGAGTTCTGGCCGAACACGCGGTAGCTGCGCAATGAAACCGCGGGCGCCAGCCCTCGCACCCCGCTCGGGGGCGTGCCTCGCGCTGCTATGATTCCCGCGACGTGAGTACCGTGCCCGTCCCCGTTGTCGTCAAAGTCATTCGGGTTTTCGCCCGTCACGGTGTTCGCTCCACCATCAATCTTGAGGTCCGGATGGGGTTCAACACCGGTGTCGATGACCCCAACTTTGACTCCGCGTCCAGCGTCCAGCGGCGAGGTCCCATAAAAGTGCCGGAGGCTGTCCGTGAAGCTCAGGTCCAGCGGCCGAAGGCTAATCTGGCCACCGGTTTTCAACGTCACATTCTTGCGCAGCAGGTTCCAGAAACCGCCATCGGCATAGACATAAAGCCGTTGAACCTTCTTCGACTCGCCGCCCAAGGCGAGGCTAACGATCCCTTGGCTATTCGTGGTGCCCTGAGCGCCGAGTCGGTTGGCGAAATCAGTGAACGCCACCACAGTAGCGCTCGGCACTGGCGCGCCTCCCGCACGTGAGACAATCTGAAGGCGAAGTTTCACAGCCTGAGCGGAAAAGGACCCCTTGGCCCCGGGAGCGATGGATGGTCGAGGCGCTTCAGCGGTCTGGAAATAAACCACGGGAACCACACGCAGGCCCGGCTGCTCCGCCCGCAACGCCGACACATCATTGGGTGATAGCTCCACGAGCTTGGCGCCATTTTCGTGAATCGAATCGATCACTCGTACCTGGGTTCGGATGCGTGTCGCACCCATCGCGGTCCTTGGCGTCGAGGCTTTGAACACGGTATTCAGGGTAGTGAGGAACGATCGCACCCCGTCCGTTGACGGTACGACAGCATCGGCAGTGAGGCCGCGAGGCGGAAGCAGAATGAACTGTTGAACACTAGGCGTCGGCATAAGCGAAAGTAGTTTCGAGTTTGGTCGAACCGACCACGTGATTCTGGGGCGTTGAAGAGGATTACCCAGATAACGGACAAAACGCCAAGAATCTTTCAGCGACTCAGCGACTTCCAGTAGCGCGGGCCGCGATTCGTTTCGCAGGTTGCCAATCTGCTGGGCGATGGCCGCTGATGGGGGTGATCGTTCCCTGGCACCGAATACTTGCAGTTCTCGCGCTGGCCGACTGACCGTCGCCGATCCGGCAGACAGACTGCGCCCCAGGCTTCTTCAGCGACCGTTCCTTCCGTGGTGGCTTCAACTGCTTTTCCACGTTCACCTTTGACTCACCCGCAGACGCAAATACAACGCCGGAACACCGACCGGCGGCGCACTCCAGGTTTCTTCGGCGAGCCCCGTCCCCGTTGGGTGGACCGCCACCCGAGCCGCATCCTGCCAATCCAATAGATCGGTCGAATACTCAACCCGCGCATCGACATCGTCAGCTTCAATCACGCGACGAAAGGTTAACGTGGCAGGCGTACCCGGTTGAAACTCTGCGTGGACCAAGCCGGGTCCGGCTGACGGATCGTCATCGCGCGATCCCAGCGTGTATTCCAGTAACGCCGGCACGCCGTCGCGATCATCGTCTTGTTCGGGCACTCCCGAAAACGTCTGCGAATCTTCCTCTCCCGGGCCGCCGTCGGGCAACGCACTGAACCGCCAAGCGGCCGGGTTGCTCAAGCCGAGCTCGGGTCGCACCAACACCAACGAGTAGCCACCGCCATTCGCTTCGTTTGGCCAAGCGCCGCCCCGTCCGTAGTCGAAACTAGTAATAATATTAGTCAGGGAGTCCACCAGAGTGATGCTTTCACCGGCGTTGTTCAGCCGCCCACGGAAGATTCCGTCAACCCGCGATTGCCAGCCGTGCCGTCGTTGAAACTGAAATTGGTCCGACACCAACACCAATCGCTGGCCCGGCGCGAGCAAAGTGTCGCGTTGTTCCGGAAACGTAAACTCAACCCCTTCACTAAAGCGTGCCCCGCGCAAGTTCACGGCGTGGGAGGAAACATTAGCCAACTCGATGAACTCGCTGCCCTCGGGGTCGGTTGGGTGTGGGTGGATTTCGGTCACTCGTACATCACCGGCCCCGATTGGAGTCGGGCCCACCTGGTAAAATGCCTCCACCAGTCCAGACCACACTCCTCCTTCCAGAGTTCTGACGCGCAATACCGAATTCTTAGTAATCACCGGCAAATCTCCGCTCGATGTCGACGGACGTTCGGCCAGTAACTCGAGATCAAAACTAGCATCCGAACTGGTGGGTGAGACTTGATGAAGTTCGACCGCGATCAGATTCGAACCTTCCTTGAGCAAACTCGGCGCGAGGTTCGTCGATACGAACGTTTGCCCATCGTCGTTCTGCGGGCCCGACCGGGTTTGGGCGGTGATAACTCCGGTCCCCATCGCGCTGCGCGCCGCTTCCCGGCCGTTGAGATAAACGACTGCGCCATCGTCCCGCTTTAGCCGTAGCGTCACATTCGTGATCGCCTCCAGCGCGGTCACCGTAAAATGACGACGGAAATAGGACGTGATCCACTTGTTGTTGCCGTCACCGAACGGAATCACCGTCGCTTCGTCGCCCTCCCCGTATCCGAGTTGCGCTGGGCCTTCGGCCCACAATCGGTCGTTGAACTCCGGATGTTTCCAGTGGGCTGCCGACCACTCCGGGTGACCTTCGACAATATCGCTGGGGTCCAGCCCGGTGGCGTCCGTAAACCATCGCCAGCGAGCGCCCTCCGCCACTAAAACTTCGCTCGCCCCCCCAGATTGAAACGTATGCGCCGCGGGCGAAATCGCGCCACCGGACGACCGCGGATCCGTTCCATCCAAAGTGAAACAGACTAGTCCTCGTTTGATTCCTGGGAAGCCAATCGTGATCCCGGAA
>DLVS01000735.1 GCA_003445095.1 Verrucomicrobiales bacterium | reverse complement strand
CGATCCGGTTTGCTCTAGTCTTTTTCTTTGTGTTGCGGCAGCGGGATGCCGGCGGCTCCCCCATTCGTGCCGGCGACCTCGCGTCTTTTCTCCTGGGCGTTTTCCTCCTCTACCAACCGTTCAAGAACCTCAGCCGCTTCTTCAGCCAAATCCAACAGGCCCGCGCCGCGAGTGAACGCATTCACGAAGTCCTGCAAACCAAGCCTGACATTACCGAGTCTGCCACACCAAAGTCCCTCCAGGCCGCCGGCGCGGACATCGACTTCGATCACGTCACGTTTCGGTACGGCGACAAGCCAGCGGTCCTCGACGTTTCACTCAAGATCAAAGCCGGCCAGATGGTGGCGCTCGTGGGATTGAGCGGCTCCGGCAAGACAACCCTGACTAACCTGCTCCTGCGCTTCTTCGATCCGCAACAGGGCGCAGTTCGCATTGGTGGGATTGATCTCCGAGAGGTCTCGGCCCGCCAGTTGCGGGAACAAATCTCGGTAGTCACTCAAGAGATCGTTCTATTCAACGATACCATCCGGGCCAACATCAGGTTGGGTCGTCCGACGGCCAGCGACTCCGAGGTTGAGGCCGCCGCGCGTGCGGCCCATGCGGCCGAGTTCATAATGACTAAGCCAGGTGGCTTTGAGTTTGTCATTGGCGAGCGCGGGAGCGCGCTCTCGGGCGGGCAAAAGCAACGGCTGGCCATCGCCCGCGCGATCTTGCGTGACGCGCCGATTCTGATCCTCGACGAAGCGACGAGCGCGCTCGACACCGAAAGCGAACGGGCGGTGCAAGCCGGCCTCGAGCAACTGATGCAAGGCCGAACGACCTTTTGCGTTGCCCATCGGCTGTCCACGGTTCAGCACGCCGACGTCATCGTGGTCTTGGACCAAGGTCGGATCGCCGAGCAAGGGGGCCACGAAGAGCTACTGGCTCGCGGCGGCGTTTATGCCCGCCTCCACGCACTGCAATTCCGGACCTGACCGCGCAATTCAAAATGCTTTCCCGAGGGTTATGCTACCCAGCTCAACCGCTCCGTTTCCCACACCACCATCCACCGCCGCGTCGATCCGCACGGCCTCAACCGACTTGAGCAGCTTGAGGCTATTCGAAGTGAGGACGTTTCCCGCTTGTCCAGGCGGACGACTCCACGCCATGACTTTTAGATCATAGTCGCCGGGAGGGATTGCGCGGCCGGTCAATGTACCATCGGAATTGAGACGAACAGCATAGGTCCGCTGTTCCAGCCACGCCGAAACTCCCTCGGCCGATTGCCAATAGGAGATCAATTTCGGAGTCTGCTCTTGCGCGGCCCGTTCATATGACGGCGCGTCCGGGAAGTCCTTGAAACGAACCCGAGGAAGGTCCACTGGGCGAACCTGCCGCCGTTCCAAAGTCGCGGTCGAACGACTGAAATCGAAGTCGGGCGGCAAATCCGGTGCGACCAATCGACCGGAGATTATCCTTCCTTCGTCGCTCAATTCGATCTGCGATGTTCTTCCCGGTAGCACTTGGAATGTGAGTCGCTTATCAATCGCGCCGGAACCGCTAGGCAACAGGCCGATGCTATAAAAGCCGGGAGGGACGTGAGCGATCGTAAATTCGCCTCGATCATTGGGAACCTTCGAGAAGTGATCGGCGTCGCCCGAGAGGCCCATCCACGGGTTCCACGAACGGATCAGCAAATGAACTTTCAATTCCGGCGGGTAGGTTGATCGACCCTGGACGACTCCTTCAACTCGTCCCCAAGGTTGCAACGTGAGAATCGAGCCAGGCGCAAACTGATCCGCATCCTTTTCCGCGTAACCTTGAACGTGGACGGCTACCAACACTCGGCCGACTGGAAGCTCCGCCGGTTCCGGCTCGAAATGAAACGAGCCGTCGGCGTCAGAAGTGGTGACGTTGGCTTGGTCTCGCCACAGGAGACGACGATCACCGAGCGTGGCCCTCTTGTCGGCAGTCATGAGCGCCACCTCCACGCCTACGGCAGGTTGACCGTTGGGAAATCGGACGAATCCCGACCAACCCGTCGAGGCCGTGAGTCTGAACTCAAACGAGACTTCCCTCGGGCCGTTGAGTGTCAACTCTTGGCGAGAGGGTTGGTACCCCGGTGAGCGGACTTCGATCGAGCTTTCCGAACCTAATAGAGTCAGAGAAAACGTTCCGTTGTCTCCCGATTTCTCCACGGCGTGATCGTCTCCATTCGCTCCCACGAAAATCCGGAATCGATCAATCGGTGCCCCAGTCTGATCATTCACCACTCGCCCAGTTACTCGAACAGGCGAAGAGGCTTCTGCCGTCTTCAGCTCGATCGTCGTCTCGATGCCGTCCGCGGGGAGCGAGACGCTTTCGGCGTCAACCTCGTGGTCATTTGAGTCTCCGACCTGTTACTTTTCCATTACCACGGCAACTCCAATGCGATGAATGATGAGGAGCTACTGAAGGTTTACGTTGGCGAAGGTTCGCAGGATGCGTTCGCGGAGCTGGTGAGGCGTCATGTCGGACTGGTGTATGCGACGGCGCTCCGACAGTTGCGTGAACCGTCCACCGCCCAAGAGGTGACGCCGGTCCGGCCTTGCGAACTTCCGATCGAGCGGCGGCGGGAGTCAGCGGCACAGCGAGGATGCACTTCAGTCCTTGGAAGTCCGGAAAACCGCTAGGGAAGCGACAGAATTCGTTCCAAAAATCGACCAAATCACGCAAAAATTGCAGATTAGTTAATGTATACTTGCACTAAATCGCAACATTTGGTTGTTTGGTGCTGTGGTTGCCTCCAAGGGCGAGTTGTTCGCAGTGCTTCGCCAATACAATCCTTGGTGGGCGGGTGGGCGTTTCCAAGACCTGCCCATCTGGCGGCGGGCCGCGTTCCGAGAAATCTCGACGTGGATGGCAAACCCGCCGGCTGGTCGGGCGCTGCTGTTAAGTGGTGCCCGACAGGTGGGCAAGACGACACTACTCCTTCAGGCAATCGATGAACTCCTCGATCGCGGAGTGGTGCCTACCAATATCCTCTACGCCACGTTTGACCATCCTCTTCTGAAACTCATCGGTCTTGATGCACTGCTCAAGCTGTGGCGCGAATTCGAACCAGCACGCGAGGGACCGGAGTATCTCTTCCTGGACGAGATCCAGGTCGCGAAGGACTGGCAGACGTGGTTGAAGCATCAGGTGGACTTCGAGAAGCGTCGCCGCATCGGTGTGACCGGCTCGGCCACCCCGCTGGCGGTGGAAGGACAGGAGTCTGGCGTCGGGCGTTGGCAAACGATTCGGCTCGCGACTCTGTCGTTCTTCGAATACTTGCAAATTCGCAAGTTGTCCGCGCCACCGTTGCCGGCTGTGGATTCGTTGCGGGAGTTGTTCACATGGCAACAGTCGCAGTTTGTCCGGTATAGCGAAGAAGCCCGCCCCTTGATTGGGCAGTTTCACGAATACCTATTGCGCGGCGGCTTCCCACAAAGCGCCCTAGTAGAGAGCTTTTCGCTGTCTCAAAAACTCCTGCGTGAAGACATCGTCGATAAGGTCCTGAAACGCGACATGACGGCGCTCTTCGGTGTACGGCGGATTCTTGAGCTCGAACAAGTGTTTCTCTACCTCTGCCTGCACGACGGCGGACTTTTGAATCTGCCCGAACTCTGCTCCAGCTTGCAGCTTAAGCGGCCCACAGTAGGGAGCTTCATCGATTTGCTGGAGACGACGCACTTAATCCATCGCCTGATGCCGTTTGGCTACGGGAAACAGGTACTACGCGCGCGCCCGAAGATTTACCTGGCCGACGCCGCGATCGCCCCGAGTGTGTTGCTCAAGGGCAAGGCACTGCTCGAAGATCCGGATGCGTTGGGTCGCGCAGTGGAGACGGCGTTTTTCAAACACGTCTTCACCCGTTACTACGCGCGGAGCGTTGGCTTTTCGTATTGGCGTGGCAAACAAGAGCGGGAAGTGGACATCATTGCCGACGTTGATGGACGCCTCGTGCCTTTCGAGGTTAAGTATCGCTCCCCGAGCCACACTGGATCGGGCGAGTTGAAGGGTATGATTGGCTTTTGCGCCGATCACAAAATCGAAACCGGCTATGTCATCACCCGCGAGATCTCCGATTTTCAGGTGTTGGAAATCGACCAGAATGAAACTAAGACGCGGCTGCTGAAGATTCCGGCGCCCCTCGCGTGTTATTGGCTGGGACGATCGGAGCTGGAATCGGCAAATCGAGTAGATCCATGAGGATGCCTGAGACAGCGCCCTTTCAACCTGCTCGTCCGCCCGGCTCAACGACGCATCTGGGTGTGTCGAGATTCGTTGTCGCACGATTGCTGGCAGTGTCTCTTTGCGGATTGATCGCGCTCTGCAGCCTCGCCTGCGACCGGGCGAAGAAACTCGCTCAGGAATCGAAAGAGGGACTTCAAATAGTCGAACAAGTAGGGAGCCAACTGGGCGAACTGTACACTTTGATCAGTGCGAATGACTTCGCCCAAGCCAAGGCACTCGGGGCCAAGCTGGACCGATTCTTGGACACGCGGGTCCTTTCCTGGTGCATCCAGGCCCTGGCGATCGAGGAAGCCAAAGGAGCGCCGGTAGCCCTCGCTTGGGTTAAAGAGGTGAAGGATCGCGAAGGTATTTCCGCGGATGAACTCAAAGTACTGGAGATGCTAGAACGCCATTTTGTTGCCCAAGGCAAAGGACGCACGGGCGATCTGCTTCTGCTGATTGGGGCGATTGCGGTCGAAAAGAAATTCGGACATGGCGCGGGAGGATTGTTGTTGGCGTTCCGTGAGAAGGTCTCTCCAGGTGGCAAAGTTCCGATGACTAATGTAAGCCCAGGGAATTAAATTTAGCGCCCCCAAAGGCGGGGGCCCGCCCGCCCCGTTCCGGACCAGATGTCAATGGGCCGCATAGGGCAGAACTATTTCCTTTGTCCTAAGTTTTTCCGCGAGGCAAAAAAAGCGCTCGAAGCGAGCGCGCTGCCCGATTCAATTCCAGAGTTCGGGTAAAGAGCTCAACGCCAGCCCCAACACGACCTTCAGATTCTACTTGGTGGGCGCGACTTCGGTCTGCGGCCAGGTTTCCATCACAGCTTTGCGAGTGCATCAAAATGCGCGTCGGTGTGCTCGAGTTCGACGCCGTGGTGACGGGCACAGGTGGCAATGATGAGGTCTCTCGCTGGGAACATTTGACCTGAACGGCGGGCACGGTCAGCCAACTCGCAGGCCAGCGACCAGACCTCGCCGGATCGCAGGACTCCTTGACCGCGGGATTGCCACGACGCCGGATCTGGTTCACCCGCGCCGAGGTATCAATCAGCTTCATGGAGACTGCTGGCGAAACTCTTGGGCCTCGAGGGCTTCGATTTCCTCGTTGGTCATCATGGTCTCACTGCAGCCCGAGAACTTGACGAGGTCTGCCATGCGTTTGCGTCGGTTAAAATCCACGATCGCCGCGACAATAGCCTCACGCTTGGTGGGTGCCTGAGTGAACTTCAGCAAGTCCTCGAGTTCCTGAGTCGGAATATCGACGGTGGTTTTCACGGAGGCAGATTTGGCCAGATCGGAATCCAATTCAACTGACACTGGAATCCAAAAACGAGCCTTTGATCCTCCGAAGTCGACGTAACAGGGACCGCGATACGCCGTCCGTTGGCTTTTGTCCGCAGTTCCTACTCTTGAACTACGGCCTTCGCATCGCCTTTTGCTTCATCCATCTTTTCAATCGAGCCGACCGCCGCCGGGAAAGGATCAGCCTCTCGAGCGAGTCGATCGCGGATGATTTGGCAGCGGACGCGGACTTCCGGTTCGAGGGCGCGCCTCAAGGCCGCTACGAGCAATTCAGGACGGGCGACATTGGCTGAGACGCGTTCACCAGCTCCCAACCGCTGAACTCGCGCGGCGTTGTCCATTTGGTCGAAACTGATGGGGAGAAATACTTGTGGGACCCCAGCAAAAAGCCCTTGGGCCGTCGTGCCGATTCCTCCGTGATGAACGACGACCGCACATAGCGGGAACAGTTTTTGAAAGGGTGCGAAGTCGCAGTGGATGATCCCGGGCGGCAGATTCGTCGGTACTTGGTCGCGGTATTTCGTGAGCAAAATCCCGCGCCGACCGAGCGTCGCGCACGCTGCCGCGGAGATACGAAACAAGTCAGCGGAATGACGCATTTCGGTGCCAAAGGTGAAGGTAATCGGTGGCGGGCTGGAACGGCAGAACTCCTGCACCGATTCGGGCAACTCCCTCATCCTGCCACCATCAAACCGCGGAAATCCCACGAGTTGGACCGCCGGCGGCCAGTCGTCTTGGGGAGCGCCATACCAGGCGGGAAACAATCCCAGAACCAGTTGCGGAGAGAACCAAGAACGAAACATGCGCCGACCGGGCGGCAGCCCGAGCCGTTTCCGGAGCCGATTCAGATGGCGTCCCACAAGCACATGGCCGACGCCGTCCAAAGCGCGCCAGAACAGGCGAACGGCGGGTTTCGGCCAACGCGCCAAATCGAAGTGTGGCATGACGGGAGGAGCTTGGACGGTGGGGATCAACCACGGTTGTGGCACCAGATTGGCGAGCGGATTACCGTGGACTTCGTGGACGAGTTTCGCGGCGTACACCGCCGGATTGGCCACGAGCACCGTTCCTGGGTTGGCGGCGAGATTCGAGAGCAGTGCGTACTGGCGTTCGATCAACTTCACGCCCCACCGGGCCGCCAGCGGCGCTGTCTTAAGTGGATGCCAGAAATTTGGGTGGCCAAACAATTCATCGTGCTCCGCTTCGGAGAGTAGAGACTCGAAATCGAGATCCTGTGATCGCGCCAGCGATTCGTAGTGTGCGGCTGCCACCAACGTCACCGAGTGTCCCCGGTGTCGGAGAGCAATTCCCAATCCGATGTAGGGAAAGTGGTCACCGTCTGAACCGAGCGAAGTCAAAATTACGCGCATGAGTTCCTGGAAGACCACTGTCAGTCGAAAAAATCCTGTATGAATCCACCTCGTCCATCCCGGCGGAAGCCTCCGATGGAATCGGGTTGCAGGCGACCGCGCCTTCGTTCGTCCGCCGCGGGAGATAAGGTAGCCACCGATTAATGGACACGGCTTGGCCTGCATTCGTCACGCGTGGATAGGTACCAATTCCGAAGATCGGATGCGTACTGGGACCATGAAGAGGTAGGGCTGCCGCGCTGCGGCGGTCCCGTGCCGAAGGCGCGGCCTTTTCACACTTGCGCGAGGGAAGAGTTTAACGCGTCGCTGCGAAGGGCCGGCCCGGAGCTGCGCCCGGGC
>DLVS01000660.1 GCA_003445095.1 Verrucomicrobiales bacterium | reverse complement strand
GAGGTGGACCGATCCCAAATTGCTGCCCGCCGGGAAGAAGGAAAAGGGACTGAAGTGCGCCGCGATGGACGAGGCCGCGCTGCGAGAAGGGAGCGAGGTGATATGAAGAAGTATTTGTTTTTTCAAGCAGAAGCGCCACCGCCGCGGCATCTGCCAGGCAGGAAGGCGCCGCTGGAGGAAGGTCGTAAGTTGATCATGGCTCAGGGGAGTCGCGGCTTCGAATACGGCGGCGATAATTTCCCCTCGGGACTCCTCAGCAGGCAGTCCCAATACCAGACAGTCCCGTAATTCTGGGTGGAGTCGCAGCGCTGACTCGATCGTGTCGGGCAACACTTTGCGCCCGGCGACGTTGATTACGTCCACGGACCGGCCCAAAAGCAACACCTCACCGCCCGCACTGAGCTCCACTAAATCAGGAGTACGGAAGAGACCACCTTGTAATGACGCTTCAGCTTCAGGCCAATAATCCTCTCCTACGCCTGGACTCCTGACCTCGAGGCAGCCGTCCGCGGCGCGAGTCAGTTTCACCTGATGGAGAGGCGTGCCGGCGATTCGCGCGTCGGTTCTGGGCGATTCCGTGGAATCGTAGGCAATTCCACCACATTCTGAGGAGCCCAGGAAATTGTGGAGCTTCACACCGACGCGTTCGAAGACCGCCTCCTCAAGTGGCAATGGCAGGGGCGCACCCGCGGAGATCGCCCGATGCAGGTTTCTGGGGATCACGCCGGCCTCGTGCCACGCTCGCCACAGCGCCGGAACAGCCGGTAGCGTGAAATGAATTAGGGGATAGGCGGCCACAACGCGGGCCAGCGCTCCAGGCAAGGGCGAGGGTACCAAAAACAGCGGTATGCCGTGGAGGAGCAAGGGGAGGATGAGGTTTGAAAATCCGTAACTGTGCGCCAGTGAGATAACGCCGAGGTTCGGGAATTTCGGGTCCAGTCCCATCGTGGTCACGATGGCGTCGGCATCAGCGCCGAGTTGAGAGGCGGTGAAGGCGACACAACGCGCCGCCCCGGTGGTGCCGGAAGTCAGCTTCAGGTGAGCAATCTTAGGGGGTGGGCGTGGAATCGCCGGAGCCGGTTGCCCAACCTCCAACGGACAGATGGGCGTTCCGGAGCGCCAGGCACGCAACACGGTTAAGATAAACCCGACGTTGTGACCCACCGGAAACGAAAGCCCGGGCTCGTCCGGTTCAGCGACGCCGTCCGCTGCCTCGGCGAGTTGTTGGAACGTCCAAGTTTCGCCGGTGGCAGGCTGACTGAGCGCGAGGTCATTCCCTCGCTCTCGCACCGTGTTCCGCCAGCGTTGCTCCAACATTGCGTTGAGGTTGACCGAATTTGCCATTCAGGAAAGCCAGAGTCGCGAAACCGCAGTTTCCTACATTCCTGGTTTCAAAATGCTGGCGCGATGTCCTCGGGGAACCTTGACATAATTGGGGAGCTTGGAGATAGGAACCACACCATGCCCTCAATAAATCGCTGGCTCACCGTACTTTGCCTCTTTGCTTGTTCGCTCCAAGTGTTCGGCCAGGAGACGGAACTCAACTTGGATCGCCAAACCTATCTTCCTAACGAGGCGATCGTCGCGCGGTTCAAGAACGCGCCCGGCAACGTCAAGGATTGGATCGCTCTCTACGCGAGCGACAAGCCGCCTCAAGAGTACATTTCCTGGCAATACCTCGACGGGACTGAGGTCGGTAATGTCGCGGTCACCGATGGTGAGGTGACTTTCCCCCTAGGCGCCGCCGAGCCGGGGAGCTACCTCGTTCGACTGCTACTCAACGACGGGTACAATGTGGTGGCGGAGGTTCCGCTCACGGTCGCCGTGGTTCCCCGGGTTCGGGCCGACGCGAAGACTTACCAACCCGGCACCAAAGTCACCGTGCAGTTCCTCAACGGACCGGCAAATCCAAAGGACTGGATCGGCATTTATCGGCCGGGAGGTGATAGCGGTTCTCCACTGGACTGGTTCTATGTGGATGGCACGCAAGGCGGGGCCACTGGTATCGCCGACGGTACTCTGGTGTTCGCTGGCGGCTTCAGCACGCCGGGGGATTATGAAGTTCGATTCTTCAGCAACGATTCGTTTGATATCCTCGATACGGCTCGATTTGCCGTCGCCAACGCTGGCCCGGTCGTTCGGCTGACTCCAGGTGACCGGCAGGTGGTTGTGGAATGGGATCCGGTCACCCAGCCCGCGCCGGTGGAGAAATACCAAATCCTGGCCGCGCCTTCCGTTGGTGGAACCTTTACCCAGGTTGGTGAAGCGACTGGCCTTCGCTTCGTGCATGACGGCCTGCAGAATGGTGTTGAGTTGTGTTACGTGGTGCGGGCGGTGTCGGGCACGCGAACTGGACCCGATTCAGTGATTCAATGTACCGCACCCTATGTCTTAGGTCCGGATGAGTTCGTCTCGTTCGGTGTCCCACCTGGAACGGTCGGCAACTATGGATTCAGCGGCCAACTTGGGTTGGATTTCGAGGTGGTGAATCCGATCCGGGTCGAGCAGTTGGGTGCATTTGACGACGGGGCGAACGGATTGAAGTCAGAAATTCGTGTGACCTTATATGATAGTGTCTCCCAGGGAGTCACGGCGACCATGACCTTCACGCCGGCGGCTCCGGGAGTCTTGCGTGGGGGCAGCCGATTCAAAGCACTCGATAGCGCAGTTGCTCTACCGCGGGGATTCCGTGGAACGATTGTGGCGTCGGGATATGGGCCGGAGGAAAAGGCTGGCGATGCCCTCAAGGTAGACCTTGGGCTACGTAGCCAGACGGGTCGGGACTCCCTGTTCTTCTCGGGTGTTTCGCGAAGCGGGCCCGCGGGAGAGTTTCCAGGCAACCCAGAACCAGGCACAGGAGTCAGGTATGCCGCAGGAACTTTCAGCTTCCTCGCCACCGCGCCCACCGCGCCCGGCAAGCCAATCGTTACCTCGATTCCCGGCGACGGTGACGTAGCGCTATACTGGCAAACGGTGAAGGCTCCGCTTCCGGCCGCCAAATACCGGGTGCTGTCCTCGGCGGTGGCGGACGGCGCTTTCGAGCCAGTGGCCGAAGTAATGGACATTGCGTACGTCGATTCGGGCCGGCCGAACGGGACGACGATCTTCTATAAGGTTCGCGCAGTCGGGGCCAATGGTGAGGAGGGAGTGGAGTCGGAGGTGGTTGCCGTCACGCCCGACGCTCCCACGGCTGGATCGGCCTATGTAATCCCAGAATTGACGGAAGGGAATCAGGCGAACTTTAGCGGCTCGGCGGGAAACGACTTCGACGTAACCCGGCCGGTCCGTATTAGGAAGCTGGGCGTTTTTGACGATGGTTCGGACGGACTCAAGCGCACCATCAAGTGCCGCCTGTATGATCGAGCCTCGCGGGCCGAACTCGCCTTGCTGGTCTTTGACGCGGCCAACCCCGGCGAACTCGTTGGCGGGAGTCGCTTCAAATCATTGGATGCGCCGATTGACCTGCCCATCGGATTCCAGGGAACTATCGTGGCTTCCGGATATGGTGAGGGTGAGAGGGACGGTAATCGAGGCGCCGGAGTAATCACCTTCGATAAGTTCAGTGGAGGATGCTTGAACTTTGTGGGCCGTAGCCGCTGGGGAAACGATCCGGATGCGTTCCCCGAGATTATCGACGGCGGCCCGTCCGACCGTTACGCAGCGGGCAATTTCTACTTCGAGCCCCTCAGCGAAGAGCCCAACGTTTCAATCCAAGAGGTCGATGCAGAAACGGTCCGGCTAAAATGGGCGGGAGTCGGCGTGTTAAACTCTTCCGAGAACGTATCTGGTCCCTGGGATCTCGTTCTCGGGGCGGTTTCTGGCGGGTCGTATCCCCTCTCGAGTGGCATGCAATTCTACCGCCTTCGCGTTAAGCCGTAAGACCGATTCGGCCCACCTTAACCGTGACAATTGGCTCAAACCGGGGCTGCAATCCTGGTGCTAGGCAAACGAACGGCTGCTGCTGAATTCGACCGTGCCGTCACCAAAGAGGCTGTGACCACACAACACCTGGAATACGATGTGCGGCTTATCTCGGTAGAGTGAGGTCTTGAGCAGGTTGAGCGCTTGGCTCACTGCTTCCATCTGGGCTCGCCCGAGTGACGGGGACGAGGGCCAAATGTCGAGCATAGGCGCGGGATTCTGATTGTCCTGGTCAAAGGGATTCGTTCCCGGGTGCGGATCGGCAAAGCCGCGAGTGAAGTTCCAAGCGAGCAAGCATTGGGCGGCGACAGTGGTCAGGCACCCGTTGCGCAAGGCCGCTTCCACAACACTGATAGACGGGGCGCTTTCCTCCATCCAATCGCCGGCCGAACACGCCGCGAACTCAACGACGTCAGGCAGGTGGGGGAGCGTGGGAATTCCATTCTGTGACGGAGGGAAGTTTACCAACTTGTTGGACGAACCGTGGTCGGCGATCGAGAGAAATGTCGCGTTCGTCAGGTTGGCTTCGAGGAAGTCAAAGAGTTGCCCGGGGCCGAACTCCGGCCCGAGGAATGCGAACCGGCTGTTTTGCCCCGCGACCAAAGTTCCATAGCGAGCCCGATAACGGTCGCGGATCCTCTGATTGAGTTCCTCGTCGTCGAAAGTCGGATCTGCATTAGCAATGAGGAGGTTGTTCGTCTGCGGCGGCACAGTGTTCGCCAAATTCTCCAGGTACTGCGAATCGAGCTTAAAGATCCGCGCGACCCACTGGCTTTGTCGATAGTCTGCCGTCGGAGCTGACAACGCGGCCGCGAGGTCGGAAGCACTCCAGGCAGGCTTCCGAAAACCTTCGGCAGGCCCGAACGGATTGGCGAAAAATGGAAAGTCCGTGCCGTACGGCAGATCAGAAGCTCCTCGACTATCCATCGTGCTTTCGGGAAAAAAGTAGCGGAGCCGAAACGAGGGAATTTGAGTTCCAAAGATTTGGATTCCGCTCACGGAACCGTCAGCGACGCCAGGATGTGCTCGGACCAACGCTCGTGCTTTATGAGGATCGCCACCAGGGACCTGAAGCACGACGCACGGGTGGCCATGGCTGGCCATGATTTCCATGTACTCATTCAGGCGAGGGTCTGGCCCGTCTCGATCCACCACGACCAAAATGCGGTCGGCCGTAACGGGCGTGCGAACCGGGGCGGGGAAAGCACCGGGCGTTGTCTCAGTGGCGTTGGTGGCCGGCTCAGGTTCGGGTTCCGCAACTTTAGGTGAGCGACGGCGGCGAGTTGAGCGGCGAGGCTTTCTGGGCATGCGCTCCGTATGAGGTCTAGCAAGCAATTTGGCAAGTGCCCGTTTCGTTTCGTCAGCCCAATATCCGAAAGATTCACGCCGCGAGTTAACGGCATCTGATTTTACCCGTTAGCTTGCCGCCATGCGTCGGCTGGTCATTTCGCCAATCACCCGCAGAGCGGATTGGCTTTTGCGGTCGCTCTTGGTTCTGGCCACACTGGGTTCATGCAGTCTGTCATCGCCATCGTCGGGCGTCCCAACGTTGGCAAATCCGCGCTCTTCAATCGGCTGGCGGGCCGTCGCATCGCGATCGTTCATGACGAACCTGGGGTCACGCGCGATCGCGTGATGGCCGAGGTGGAGTGGCGCGGCCGGCCCTTTACCTTGATTGACACGGGGGGCATTGGACTCCTGCGCGGCGAACGGGCCACCGACGTCATCGCCGCCGCTGCGTTTGACCAAGTGCAGATGGCGTTGGACGCCGCCAGCGTCATTCTCTTGGTCGTCAATGTGCAGGACGGTGTCGTACCGCTGGACGTCGAAGTCGCCAAGCGTCTCCGGACGGCGCACAAGCCAGTGTTCGTCGTGGTCAACAAAGTCGATAACGACCGTGCTGACGTCGGCCTTCCGGAATTCGCGCAACTCGGATTCGAGAAGCTTATTCCGGTCAGCGCGATTCACGGGCGTGGCATGGAGAACCTGATGGACGAAGTGCTGCGACACCTTCCGACGACTTCCGATGGAGAGGGTCCAGCGGATGCTGACACCACGCCCACGGAACAGACGGAACCTCCAACGCCATCGGCAACATCAGCACCTCTGCGACTCGCCATTGTTGGGCGGCCCAACGTGGGGAAGTCCTCGATCATCAATACCCTGACTAATTCTCAACGTGTCATCGTCAGCCCGGTGCCCGGAACGACTCGCGATTCCGTTGATGTGCCGTTCGAAGTAACGACCGAAGGCCGCCGGGAACGTTTCGTATTGGTTGATACTGCCGGGTTGCGTAAAGCGCGGCGCGTGGACGACACCGTCGAATACTTTAGCACTGAGCGCACCAGGGCGGCAATCGAGGGCGCCGACCTCGTCGTGCTCGTCTTGGACGCCGAGACGGGAATTGTCGAACAAGACAAAAAGATCGCCGACTTGATCACTGAGGCGCGGCGAGCGTGCCTGATCGTGGTGAATAAATGGGATTTGGTGGCGGACTCGGTGCGTCTAGCCCAGGAAACGGAGTTCGCGCGGCGCGAGCAAGAGCGGGTCTTTGGTCGCCCCAAGCGACTGGTCACGCTGGGCGAGTTTGGTGACTGGGTCCGCGAGAAACTGTTCTTTCTCGATTACGCTCCGGTGATTTTCACGTCGGCCAAAGATGGGTTTCAGCTTGATCGCTTGCTGGAAGCGGTTCGGTACGTCGGAGCACAATGGCGACAAAAGATTCCCACAGCCATTCTCAATCGGACCCTCGCCGACGCCATCGAGCGACGTCAGCCCGTGAGCAAGTTGGGGCACCGACTTAAGTTTTTCTACGCAACCCAAGTAAAGCAGTGTCCGCCCACCCTGCTGTTGTTTGTGAACCGAAAGGAAGTCTTCAGTCCGGCGTACGAAAAATATCTCGCTGGCGAATTGCGACGCGTCTTCGGCTTTGAGGGTTGTCCTATCGTGTTGGTGCCTCGCGAGCGGCCAAAGACGATTGAACCGGTACGCAAGAGTCGGCCTGCTGGTAACTCCCGCGAGCGCACACGACCGGATCGGAATGTGGATCGCGGCGCGAAGCGTGGTCGCGGCCCGGGTCGGCCTCGACGCCGAGCAAAATAGATGACGACGCCGAGCATTCGGCCTTATACCAAATCGACTGGATCCACGTCGATCGTGAGGTGCAGGTCGTCGGGTAACGACAACTCGCTCTCCACCTGCGCTAGCTCCCGACTAAGTCGCGCCATCGCCTTCGTCCGCAACATAAGCTGGTATCGGTACAACGATTCGGCGCGCATCAAAGGCGCCGGGCCTGGACCCGCGATCACGAGATCACGCCAGCCGGCTAGCCTCGTCTCCAGAGTCCGCCGCAGATGGTCCGCAGTAAATTTGACCTTATCCTCATTGCGACCTTTGAGTGTCAGCAAAGCGACGCGCGACCAGGGCGGGTATTTGAGCTGCTCACGAAATTCAATCTCTTGCTCGTAAAACCCCAGGTAGTCATGGCGCCGCGCAAATTGAATCGCTGGATGAAAAGGCGTGAACGTTTGCACGAAAACTTCGCCCTCAACGTCGCCCCGCCCGGCGCGCCCGCTGACTTGAGTTAGCAGCTGAAACGTGCGCTCGCCGGCCCGGAAATCCGGAATGTGCAAACTCAGATCAGCATGAACGATCCCGACGAGCGTTACATTGGGAAAATGCAGTCCCTTCGCGATCATTTGCGTTCCCACCAGGATATCGATTTTGCCGGTGCGGAAATCAGTCAGTACGCGACGAAAGTCGTCTTTGCGCTGCAACGTGTCAGAGTCCATTCGCTTCACGCGCGCCTTTGGAAACAATTTTATGAGCACATCTTCGACGCGCTCTGTGCCGAGTCCGGAATAGCGAATCGCCGGGTTGTGGCAATCGGGGCACTGCGTGGGAACCGGCGCCTCGTGACCGCAAATATGACAGCGCAGTTGCTGCGCCTGGCGATGGAACGTCAGCGAGACGCTGCAGTTCGGGCAGCCCGCCACGAAACCGCATTTCTCGCATTGCAGCGTGGTCGAATAACCGCGCCGATTGAGGAATAACATCGTCTGTTCGGAGCGCTCCAGCCGCAACTGGATGGCTTCGCGCAACGGATTCGAGAAAATCGCCGGAGCTCCCCCGCGCGCCCGGCGTTGCTCCTGCCGAAGATCCACAATTCGCACCACCGGCAAACGCGTTTCGGTGACTCGCGCCGGTAGTTCAAGCAATCCGTATTTACCCCGCCGCGCATTGAAATAGCTCTCCAATGACGGTGTCGCCGATCCCAACACTACGACTGCTCCCTCGCGCTGACCGCGCACCACCGCGACGTCCCGGGCGTGGTATCGGGGCGCTTCCTCCTGCTTGTAAGAATGCTCGTGCTCCTCGTCCACAATGATCAATCCCAGCGGCTCGACGGGGGCGAACACGGCCGAGCGCGCGCCAATCACGATGCGCGCCCGACCTTCCCGAATCTTGTGCCATTCGTCGTGGCGTTCACCCGCGCTCAGATGGGAATGGAGTACGGCCACCAAGGTCGGAAATGGGCCGCTCGAAAAACGGGCTTTGAAGCGTTCGACGGTCTGGGGAGTGAGGGAGATTTCTGGCACCAGCACGATCGCCCCTTTGCGATCCGCGAGCGTCTGCGCGATCGCTTGCAGATAGATTTCTGTCTTCCCCGAGCCGGTCACACCGTGCAGCAAAAAGGTGTGGGACGTGGCATTCGCCGCCGTTGCTGCCGGCGTCGGCCGCTTCAACGCAGCGAGAATCGTCGCGAGCGCTTGCGATTGATTCGGATTGAGGGGAAGCGGTTCGGTGGGGGTGAATCGTTCCAAGGCGTAAGGATCCCGTTCACTTCGCAGCGCGGCGATTCGGACCAAGCCTTTATCTTCCAACTTGCGGACGGTCTCGGCGGTGGTTTCGCCAAGTCGGACGAGTTCTTGGAGGGGCAACTCGCGCCATTCCTCAATGATGTTCCAAATCGCTAACTGGCGAGCGGTGAGTTTGGGCAATTCGCTCGGAGGCGCGAGCGCTTGGACGTGCAGCCGTTCCCTCCAACCAGGCTCTTCCTGCCGAACCGCCTCGGGCAACACGCTCTTCAGCGCCTTCTCGACCGGGCAGCAATAATATTCGGCCATCCACCGGGCCAATTCGAGAACCCGTGGTGTCACCAAGCCCGGCTCGCCGAGCACTCGCAGGATCGGCTTGAGATTGGTATGCGACGACGAATCGGCCAATGCAGTCACGACTCCAGCAACCTCTCGATGGCCCAGGGGAACCTTGACCCGGCTGCCGACCGTCACCGCATTCCGTAATTCCTCGGGAATCGCGTAGTCGAACTCGCGCCGCAGCGCAAGCTCGAGGGTAACGCGGGCAACCACGGTCTTTGGAATGCTGGCGAACGTTTAAGAAACCAAGTGAGAAAGATTGCGCAGTCTCACATTCCTGCCTTCCGAAGGGAACTCAAGTAGGCGATCAAATCGACGAATTCCTGTGGCGTGAGACTTTGCTCCAAACCCGCCGGCATAATCGACAGCGACTGCTTCTCTCGGGTGGCAACTTCGCTCTTCTTCACATCGGTTACCTGACCCCCTTGCTGCTTCACGGAAAGCGTCTCTGC
The DNA here is from genome assembly GCA_003445095.1 of Verrucomicrobiales bacterium. Lineage (GTDB taxonomy): Bacteria > Verrucomicrobiota > Verrucomicrobiia > Limisphaerales > UBA9464 > UBA9464. The sequence continues at coordinate 1,760 of DLVS01000660.1, read as the reverse complement.
CGTCTCACTTACCACCAGCCCGAATAACTCAGTTCCATTCTTCAGCTCGATCCGCCAGGCTTCGAACCCGAAGGAGATGCCCGAACTGGGATCAAGAACTGAGGCGATCAAGGCCTCCTTGCCGAGCTTGCTCCCAATCTCCGAGAGCTTGGGGCCAAAGTCGGTGCCGTCGCCGTTGACCTGATGACAGGTGTGGCAGGCCACCGCGGGACGTCGGAAGATCTCAGCGCCTTGTTTCGGATCGCCCGACATCGTCAGCAATTCCGATACGGGTGGCAAATTCCCGCCGGCAGCGGATTCGATGGGAAAAAGTTTGATCGCGGCTGCGCGAACCTCAGGCCCACGGGCCGCCCGCAGCTCCGTCGCCGCCACCGGACGCAGCTCCTTTGGGAGAACTCCATCCGTCGCGAGCGCCAATAACACATGGGCCCCCTCGGTGGTTTGGGGCAATCCTCGAACGGCAGTCTGGCGTAACTCTAGTGGGCGATTCGAATCGGTGAGCAATGGCTGCAACCAGGCCACCGCGCGAGGATCGGTGGCAGCTCCCAACAGCTCCACGACCGTGGGAGCCGACTTCCCTGCCAGCGCCTCTTTCAATATGGCAGAGTTCGTGGAAGCAAGCAGGAGCCGAACTGCGGTCACCGCTTGAGGAGCTTGGGGCTTTCGAACGGCCAGATCAATGAGCTCGCGCTCATGCCCAGTGAGTTTGAAATCACGCACCACCTCGACAAACTCCGGTTCGCCTCGGACCTGCTCCAAGACACGCAAGACGGCCTGCTTCAACGCAGGATTCACCTCCAGGTCGGTGTCTTTCAGCCGATTCAGCGCCTCGAGAGCGAGGCGAGTGCGATCATCGACCTCGGCACGGGAATCCCGCGGAACACCGGCGACCAGGACCGCTAAGGCAGCAAGGCAGCCGGCCGCGAACTTCTTCAACTTCTCGATACCCAAATACCCATTTTCCACGACGAGATGCCGGAGGGTAGTGGGCTTTCGACTCCCACTTCAAGCAACCGAGGCGAAGCGTGATCCGAGTACGTCCCGCAGTTGGTGACCGTTGCTCGCGTGAGCATCCCATCGATGTTTGCTGTGCGCATGGCCACGGGATTCCGACTCACGCTGCTGGAGCAGGCCTCTGTCCACTCGAACCTGCCCACTTTGCCGGCTATCACTACTTCGGGGTAGCGCGGGAATAGTTACGTCTCTAGCGTTATGGGCTGGAACTCTCGGTGGCTTAATGCCTAGCCTATTGATCTTTCGTACTTCTCGGCTGACGGCCGATTCACAGCCTTATTTTTCCTGCGACATTTATGGAGACTCCTTCTCGCGATAGTCACGAACCCCATCCCGTTAACACAACGCCCGGTATTGGAGAGCCGAACCCGGCACCGTACTTTCGAAGGTCCGTCATCGTGCTGGCTGTAATGAGCGTCTGGATCGCGAGCGGGACCTCCGCCACGGAACTATCCGCGCCCCTTAACCTTTCCTCTCCAGGCAATCTACCGGCTGGTTTGTCATCGGCTACTTGGGCGGAAATTCACACGGCTCACCGCCTCAGCCAACGTACCGTCACCCCCAGTGCGGGAGGGCATCAGGCGAAAAACCCCGGGCAGCAGTGGAGCACTGATTTCGACGGGCGCGGGTTCCTAATAAACCACGACAAGGCGAATTGGAAATGGGGCCTGAAAGTTCGTAGTTACGGCTTTTCCGGCGCGGAAAAAGTCGTGGCTGGAACAGCCAACTCGAGCGTCAACGGAACC
>DLVS01000662.1 GCA_003445095.1 Verrucomicrobiales bacterium | reverse complement strand
TCGAGGGAACTGAACAACGGCTCGCCCGAGACGACATCCACGTAAAGTCCGGGCGCGTGATTGTCCCAGTAGGCATTTCGGAAGGGTGGTTCAGTACCGCACTGTTGGGTGACTGCAAACTGCTCGGCGGAAAGTTTCTTCTTTAACTCCGTTGAATCGGGCTTTTTGAACGCATTCATGACGATGGGATCCTTCGTTGAAGTGGAAATCGGGGCAGGCTCCACGCCGGCGGTGCGCAGCACCAGTGCCACGCTTACCGCCACGAGCCTGGTCGATGTGATTAAGGCAACCTTAGAGAGTGGCATAATGCGGTTTTGTTGAAATGTCCGGGTCTGACCCGCTTCGGTAAGAGTGCAGTCGGATGACTCTTCAATTCCTTACGGAGGGAATTGCCTCCACCGGACTCAGATTTACGCCAAGCTCACGCTAAGTACGGAATCGTCAATGGCCCTTGCGGCAAAACTGCGACACGACTGTCGGGGCCGAATCGTTTTAGCTCGGCTTGGACCGAAGCTGCGATGTCGGTACAAGGTTGGAGATGTGCGGCCGCGAGTGTTTCCGCCGAAATGGAGGAATGCACCAAGACTTTGGCCCGACGCTGGATTAATGCCTGAATTTGCGCCTGCCATTGTTCCGGTCGGATGAATCCCGGAGTCGCAAGGAACGTGAGGATTTCTTCAGGAGAACGAGCCTCGCGCAAGAGTCGGTCCAGCGGACTATCGGCTGGGACACCTTCACTACATTCGGCCGCGAGAATGATCGTGCCGTGTTCGGCCACAATTCGGGCGGCGGCGCTCATCCCTTTGACGCCCTGGTAAAGGTTCAGGTCGAGCGGATAACCGGAGTTGGTGGTGACGACAACTTCGAACGGGCTTTTGACCTTTTGCATCGCCGCCGTTCGCACGAACTCGCGTCCGGCTCGGTGCGCTGCCAACAGGTCGCCGGCGAAGACACCGGTGATCGCCCGTCGCTCATTCAGGGTGACGTTGAGCAAGAAGCTGGGGCCGACGCGAAGGGCGATGTCGCGCAATTCTTCCCACAGCGGATTCCCCTCACAGACCCCAAAAGTCGCCCGCGGATCCCCAATGTTATGGGCGCCGTGATTGCTCATTACCGTTTCAACGTGAGCAACTCCGGGCATCAGTGCTTTGGGACCGCCGCTGAAACCGGCAAAAAAATGGGGCTCGATAAACCCGGTGAGAATTCGCACGTCGGCTTCGACAGCGTGGCGATTGAGCCAGGCGGGGGTGCCGGTGCGCGTGCTGCCGACGGCGACGCAGGCCGCGTGATTCTCCGGCTCGTGGTTGAGCACCCGATAATTGGCGACGACTGCCGGCGTGAGCATGCGTTCGAGCTCGGCCGGAGTGTTCGGGCGATGCGTGCCCAACTGATTCAACAACGTGATTTGTTCTCGTCGAACACCGTAGGTTTCGAGGTAGGCCAACAGCCAAGGAATGAGCCGGTCATTCGGCGTGGCTCGGGTAATGTCGGTGAACAGAATGCAAATCGTGGCCCCCGGCTTCAGCCATTCGGCGAGTGGTGGTGACCCAATCGGTTGATTGAGTGCGTCCAGAACGGCTGCTCGTTCATCCGCCAATCCCGGGCGGAAAGAAGGTTCGATGACCGTCGTACGCCCGTCCGGAAATTCGACTGGCAAGTGGCCCTGTCCGTAAGCGAGCTGAACCTTCATGCAGGCAAACTAGATCGAGCGGTTGCGAGGGAAAGCCGAGATGACCGCCTCACTCGAAGTTGGTTCTGCGAACCGAACAGGCGAGCGACAATTCGTGCTTGCGTACTCAAGGTTTTCCCCACGGGGAGTGTCCATGCGTCAATGTTTTGATCCGCAATAGGTACATGTCGGCCGTGATGTACAACGTGGAACCGTCGTCTCCCCAGCCGCAATTCCCCGTGGCTTCTCCAGTCAGCAACGTACCCAAATGCTTGCCGCTCGGCGTGATCACGAGGACACCGCCCGGCCCAGTTGCCCAGACGTTACCGGACTGGTCAACCTTGAGACCGTCCGGAAGCCCTTTGCGGCCGAGGCTGGCCAAAGGTTGAGTATCGAAGAACACGCGGCCGTTGGCGATGGTGCCCTTGGCGTTGACATCGTACGCCATAAGGACTGGGCGCGCGGGATCGGAGACATTGACGTAGAGAGTCTTCTCGTCGGGTGAGAGGGCAATCCCATTGGGGAAGGAGAGCGCTCCGGTGAGCAGTTCGACTTCGCCATTGGGCCGGCGCAAATAGACCCCATTGACCATGATTTCTTTGGCCGGACTTTTGTTGAGCCCTTCGAGCCCGTACGGCGGGTCGGTGAAATAGAGGCGCTCATCGCGGGCGTAACAAAGATCGTTGGGCGAATTGAAACGCCGGTGCCCGATGTTACCAACGACGGTCTCGAATTTGCCTTGGACGCCTTTACGGCTGAGCAAACGGGCGATCTGCCGATTCCCGTGCTGACAGATAATGAGGTTGTTCTTTTTGTCCGTGGTCAGGCCGTTCGAGCCCTGTTCATTGAATTTCAACTCGACCCCGCTGTATCCGCTGGGGTCGAGGTAAACGCTCAGGCCGTCCTTGTCCGACCAGCGGTAAATCTTGTTGACCGGGACATCCGAGAACAAAACGGCGTTTTCGCGGATTGACCAGGTCGGTCCTTCCGACCAGACGAATCCGTCGGCCAAGCGTTCCATTTCGGTGCCCGGCGCAATCAGCGCGTCCAGTTCGGGTGCCAATCGTTCGATTGAACCATGGGTAGGGAATTGGGGAGGTGGGGGCTCGGTGACGAACGTGGAGTCCACCGCGAGCGCAGCGACTGACGCGAGTGACGCGAGGACCGGAGTCCGGAACAAACGGAAGGCATTCATGTGAGGAGTCGAGGTTATTCAGTTCCGGGGCTTGGGGTCAAAGGTTGCGCGAAGTTACCCGGCGGTCGGATCGCCCGTTGTTCCTTGGTAGACGTGACCGAACTGATTGACCGACCGTTCTCCGGCGAAATTCCCCAACGACGTCACGGATAGGAGCCTCAGTGATCGTTGGGTGACCTATCGCCGGACCCCAACCACGCGAGCAGGTCGAGGACTTCTTCCTTCGTGAGCACATTGACCAGACCCTCCGGCATCGAAGAGGTCGTCGAAGGTCTCAGCTCCTGAATCGCTTGGCGGGACAGGGTCTGCTGATGGCGGGCCAACGGATCCACTTCGAATACCACGTCATCGTCGGATTCTCGCACCACGCGCCCGGTAATAACCTCCCCGTTCTGGAGGACGGCTATCGTATCCCGCCAAGAATCTGGTATGACGTTCGACGGACTTAAGATCGCTTCTAACAAGTCGCGTTTTGAATAGCGGCTACCTGCGGTGGTCAGGTCGGGACCGATCGTTCCGCCGGCTGAACCGACGCGATGACAGGCAACGCACTGGGCGTCTGCGAATGCTTGCCGACCTCGCGCTAAGTCGCGTGGTTTGCCCGGCGAGTCGAGATCGGTCGCAAAATCCCCAAGGGACCATTCCTTCACGAAGCTGCGCGGAGTTGGGGAGATGAGTTGGGCGCGAATCCAAGGCGTGGAGAGGAGATTTCCCAACGTCGAGCGTTCATCATTAGGCACGGCGGCGACGGCTTGTTCACGGAATTGAGCCAGATAACGGTCAAGCCACACTCCGTCTACCGGTGCGCGGTCAACTTCGGCAAACCAGCGTTGAAGCTCAGGCGCACGGGGTAGTCCGTCTCGGGGCAGAAGCCACCAAGCGAAATAGCGGCGCCGAAGTTCGGGCGTCCAGCCGGTCTTGGCCCGGCGAAGTTGCCCCACGTAGTGAAGCTGCTGTTCAACAGTCGGCGCACTCGCCAGCAGTTCCAGCGAACGCGGGACGGCCTCGGGACTGTTTAGCCAGAGGAGCAGGCGCGACAGTTCGCGATTTTGGGTCCAGGTTGGTGCCGGGTATTGCCGCAGCAATTCTGCCCGCACAACTTGCGCTAGCTCGGGTGTGGGGGAGCCCTGACGCAAGAAGCTGAGCTCGATCACTCGGTATTTGAGGAGCCGATGCTCCTCGTCCAATTCTTCGAGCGGCAAGTGGGAAAGAGCCTGAAGCAGCAAGGGTTGAGTCTCCGAGCCTGCGGTTCTCACCAGGGCGAGGAGAGCCGTCAGGGCGGCGGTTTGGTTGGTCTCTGCCAGGGCGCGTGCCTGCCATCGGCTGACTTCCTGGGCTTCCAGACCAATCCGTGCGGAGTAGCGGAGCACTTGGTCGCGACTCGAGAGGTGGGGCCAAATGACCTCTATGGCACCGTCCCGTGGTCCACCGTGAAAGGCTTCGAGTCGGTGACGCAGCGCACGGGCGTCAGATTCCAGATTCGCTGCCGCCGGCTGTGGCTTGTCCGCCGGCTGCGAAGCGGTGGTGGCTCCGACGTACCGAACCCGATACAGTCCAGACTGCGTGCCGCGCCCGTCCGTGATAAAAGAC
>DLVS01000275.1 GCA_003445095.1 Verrucomicrobiales bacterium | reverse complement strand
CGAATCGTGGCTGTAGCTGATAAAGATTCGCGGAGGAGGGGCACCGGCATCTTTGAGAGCAGGCACGCTGGAGGGGCCGGTTCCAGACGTTTGGACAGGCGATGGTTTTACTGCGGGAGCGGAGGTAGGATTGAGCTTGGATGCCGAATGCTTTGAGTGAACGTCAGGATTCGGTGCGGCGGCTGGCACATTTTCAAAGTACGCATTCCCTGCGATGTTCGTCTGAGTGCCCTTCACGATCTGATGGCTTTGGTTGAAGGCGGTGTTCGGGGGTGGGTCGGGTTGTGGTTTCTTCCCGGAAGTCGCGTCGAGATGGCTCAGGTGTTGGGCAAGCTTGTCGCGGGCGTGGCGGAGTTCACCGGGCGTCATCCCTTTCGCTTGGGAAGGTTTCGAATCGTATTGGTTGTGATGACGCAGGCAGAGGAACACCAAGTTCTCTTCCGCGGCGTTGGCGTGATCCCGGTCAATGTGGGCGATCTGGCCTTCTTGGAGTTCATCCCAGCGTTCCAAAAACCAGCATAAGCAGCAGCGCCGCTGCGAGGCGATGAGGACTCGATCTTGGACGTCCTGGGGAATTAGCTTAGAGCTTCCGTTCATGGTCGGGATTCAGCTGGTGGACTTTCAATAGGCTCTGGCGCTTGCCCATAGCGATTCACGATCGTTGTCCTCCGCTCCGAGCACGGGTCTTCCGGCGGGTGCCTCCGGCACCGGCGCCCCGCTCCGGTCAGCGAGCTGCTGACCTGCGGCCAGGCGGAAACCAATGCTCACGCCCCGGAGGATCGGCCCGTTCGCGAGCCGGTCAGCCGACCGGCACAACCTGGCGTCGGCCCAGTAACCGCCGCCGCGGACGACGCGCCCCGCACCCTCCCAACACACCGGATCCTGGATGCCTTCGACGTACGTATTCGTTACTACCCCGTCGCTCCATTCGGCGCGATCAAGACACCATTCCCACACGTTTCCATGCATATCGTACAGGCCCCAGCGGTTGGGCTCCTTCTCCCCCACTAAATGCGTCTCGTTCCCACTGTTCTTGTCGTACCAACCCAGCTGTTCCAGCGCCGGATCCTTCCCCGCCGGCATAGTGCACTCCGAATCGTTATTGAAGGCCCCCGTCGTCCCCGCCCGACACGCGTACTCCCACTCCGCTTCTGTTGGTAACCGAAAGGCCACCTCCGGTCCCAGCACTCCCGCATCCCGGCCCAGTTGTGTCAGCCGCCGGCAAAATTCCGTCGCTTCCTCCCAACTAACGTTCTCCACCGGCCGTCGCTCACCTTTGAAGTGGCTCGGATTGTTGCCCATCACCGCTGCGTATTCCCCCTGTGTCACTGGATACCGACCCAACCAAAATTCGTGCGTCAACGTGACCCGATGCAGCTTTTCATATGCCGTCCGTCCCAGCTCAGTAGGCGGAGAGCCCATCTCAAATCCGCCCGAGGGAATGGATGCCAGCTCAAATCCGATTTCTTCTCGAGCCCATTCGACCGCGGCTTCCAATGACGCGAAATCCAGCTTCACGCCTCTGAGGTGCACGGTCGTCCGGCTCATCAGTTTCTTTCCCGCGGTGAGAAAATTCCAAGCCCCGCGGGAAAGCCCGACGCCCCCCATGGCGAAGCCTGGCTCCCATTCTAACAGCGCCCGGGCCAGCAGGAACTCAGGGATCGTCGCGTGCGCGAATTGAAACCGCCGCGCCTCGATCCGATTAATGAGTGAGCGCGACTCGATCTGGAAGCGACCCACATCCTTAAGAACCTCTACCTCCGCCAGTTCGTCCCCGGTGATGTGCCGTCGGCCAAGGCGAGCCAGATGCAACGCCAGTTGGGTCGCCACCCGCCAGCTTTGGTCCGGCGGCAACCCGAGCGGCTTAGTGGCGTCGCGCATCAACCATTGATCCACCAGTCGGTGAAACACCGCGTACCGATTGCGGAAATCCACAACGGGTTGTCCATCCGTGCTCACAAAACTCTCGATATGAGAAAGCAGGAGCGGACGAAGCCGGAGCGATTCCATCGCTTGAGCCGCAGCACGCGCCTCGTTCAGCCGCGGATCTTCGGGGTTGCCAGTAGTCAAACGCCGCACTAATCGTTGCCACCAGTTCGAGTGATACCGCCGCCGGAGACACTGCTCGACTTGGCGATCATCGAACAGCGACATGTATTTGAGCGGGCATTCATAAGCGCCCACGACGAAATGCCCCTTGAGAGTCGTCAGATGAGAAGAGTTCTCAGGAAAAAACTGGGTCCGGCAGGTCAGGATGGTGCGATGAAACGGGCGCAGCAGCGGCAGCAGTTGGCTTAGACGCGCCTCCGAACCCTGGCCGTCCCGGTGTGCCTCGGGATCCTCATCGAGCGAGTCCAGCAGGAGTAGGGTGCGCGACGGATCTGGAACTTCCTGAATCCTTTTCACCGTATCCGGTCCCAGCTTCATCAGCTCACACGAACCGCTGCCCGGGAGGAGGGACGTCAGGTGCCGGAACTTAAGCATGAGCAGCAATGACGTCTTGCCCATACCGGCATCGCCAAGGACAAACAGCACTCGGTGGCCGTTGTCGCCGAGGTTCGGCCGGCGGAGAAACGCATCGATGGTGTCGAATGCCGGCTGTCGCGAAACAATGAGTCCAGGGTTGTTGTACTCCTCGGGTGGATTGAAATCCTGAAGGTCGGGCACCACGTAGAGCCGATCGAGACTGCGCGGATCGCCGAACTCCAAGGTGATGGCCCGCAGTTCTTCCGCTCGGGTCCGGCGAACTCGCTTGAGCCGTTGAGAAAGCGTCGCCAGCGCCTGGTCTGAGGAGGGAAAATGTTGGATGAGATCGCCAGCGACGTTGGTCTGTGAGCCTGTTACGGCCTGCTGTGACTGGTCCACTCGCGGCGCTGTCCGTTGCTCACTCATGTCCCGGTCCTCCAAAGCCTGACCGAAAGAGCGGTCATTATTTCAGGAGATCGGATCATCTGCGGCTCTGGGGACAGG
>DLVS01000785.1:4011-4282 GCA_003445095.1 Verrucomicrobiales bacterium | reverse complement strand
TTGGACAAGAAGGCAAACCCGAGAGCTACTATTTCCCACCCCAACACAACAATGTCGGAAACAATTTTCCTTACACCTTCATGGGCTTCGAGCCCGGCACGACCAAGGCGCAAGTCCGCCGCTGCCTCGAAAACTGGAACAAGGGCGACAACGGCATCCTCGACCTCTCGAAAGCCTATCGCCTGAAGGTGGGCTCCGGCTGGCTAATCGATCCCTGCATTCTTCACGCGCCGGGAAGCCTGTGCACCTACGAGCCGCAATGGGGCAGCGA
>DLVS01000785.1:0-3791 GCA_003445095.1 Verrucomicrobiales bacterium | reverse complement strand
GACATGCCCAAGAGCAAACACAAGGACCTCGACTTCATCGTGGACCAACTCGATTGGGACAAGAACGTCGATCCCAACTTCAAGGACAACCATTATCTCGAACCGGTTCCCGTCGCCGACACGCGCGATGAAGGGTTCGTCGATCGTTGGATCGTTTACGGTAAGGTCGATGGCGAACAGCTCTTCACGGCGAAAGAACTCACCGTCGAACCCGGTGCGAAAACGACCGTGAAAGACAACGGCGCCTACGGACTCATCTGCGTTCAGGGCGCGGGCAAGATCAACGGCCAGCCCTTGAACAGCCCCAAACTCATTCGCTTCACCGAACTCACCGAGGACGAATACTTCTGCACTGAAGGCGGCGCCAACGCCGGCGTGACCTTCGAGAACACCAGCGAAACCGAACCGCTCGTCTGCCTCCGCTACTTCGGTCCCGAGGTAAACCCTGAGGCGCCGGCCATGGGGGCGTACCGGAAAAACAAGTTTTGAGAGTGAAGCCCCCAACCTTTCGCCAAACGCACCAAACTTCCCTCGTGGAAGAAGTTGGGCCGGGGGTCATATCTCCGTAGAAGTCTCCACTCGTTGCGACACCATGAAAGTTTTAGCAATTCTCACCTTGGGGTTGCTTGCCTTCCCCGCCACTGCTCAAGGCGTTCGCCCTTTGGTCGCTAAATCTGGCGCGAAACCGTTCACCTACACGAATGCGCCCGCCGCCCTGCCCAATTACCTGTCCGGCGAAAAATGGGGCACCCAAGGAAACGCGCTGACGCAGATGCAAATCCCTCTCTCTCCTCAGGCGTCGCTGGATCGACTCGTGTTGCCGCCCGGATTCCGTGCCGACCTGGTGGCAGCCGAGCCGAATGTAGCCAAGCCGATCACGTTGGCGTGGGACGAGCGGGGCCGGTTGTGGATTGCCGAGACTTTCGATTATCCGAACGACTTGAAGCCGCCCGGCCAAGGCCGCGACCGAATCAAGATCTGCGAGGATACCAACGGCGATGGTCGCGCTGACAAATTCACGGTGTTCGCGGATAAATTGAGCATCCCGACCAGCCTGTGCTTCGCCAACGGCGGGGTGATCGCCATCGAAGGGGGGCGAACGATCTTTTTGCGCGATACCACCGGCGACGACGTGGCCGATGAGCGACGTGTGCTCTTTTCCGGCTGGGGCACCGACGACACTCACGCCACCGCCAGCAACCTCCGCTACGGTCCCGACAATTGGATCTGGGGAACAGTGGGCTACAGCGGTTTCAACGGAGAGGTCGGCGGGAAGAAGCACCGGTTCGGCATGGGGGTATATCGTTTCAAACCCGACGGCTCAGCACTGGAGTTCATCCGGTCCAGCAACAACAACACCTGGGGCTTGGGGATCAGCGAGGACTGCATCATCTTCGGGTCGACTGCCAACAACAACGCGAGTTGGTGCCTGGCGATTCCCAATCGATTCTACGAAGCAGTGAACGGTTGGTCGGCCAGTCGGATGGAAACGATTGCAGACAGCCAACAATTCTATCCGGTGACGGACAAGGTCCGGCAGGTGGATGCCCATGGCCGATACACCGCGGGCGCAGGTCACGCCTTGTACACCGCGCGGGCATTCCCCTCGGAGTACTGGAATCGCATTGCCTTCGTCGCCGAACCCACCGGGCACCTGGTAGGCTATTTTCGAATGGACGCCAATGGGGCCGATTTCAAAGCAGTGAACCTCGGCAGCTTTCTCGCCAGCGACGACGAATGGACGGCCCCAATCGTCGCCGAGGTTGGTCCAGACGGTGCGGTTTGGGTGATTGACTGGTACAATTACATCGTTCAGCACAATCCGACGCCGATCGGTTTTCAAACGGGCAAGGGCAACGCCTACGAGACCAGTCTGCGCGACAAACGCCACGGTCGTATTTACCGAATTGCCGCGACTGGCGGCACTCCCACGAAAGCACCCCAGCTAGCTTCCACCACACCGTCCGACCTGGTCGCCGCGCTGACCAACGACAATCAACTCTGGCGAATGCACGCTCAACGGCTGCTGGTCGAACGCAGCCAAAAAGATGTCGTCCCCGCCCTCGTCCAGTTGACCAAGAACCAAAAACAAGATGCTGCGGGATTGAACGTCGGCGCGATGCACGCGCTGTGGACGCTTCGAGGTTTGGGCGCAGTGGGTGACGAAGCGGTCGCGGCACTCAAGCATCCGGCTCCCGGAGTGCGACGCGCGGCGGTCGATGTTCTACCGCGCACGGAAGTGTCCGAGGCGACGCTGTTGGGCGCCGGCGTGATTAGCGACGCTGATCCGCAGGTTCGTCTTGCCACCTTTCTCGCGCTGGCCGAGATGCCTGACTCAGTCAAGGCCGGCCAAACGATAATTCTGGCGCTGGCCGAACCTCGTAACGCCAATGATCGATGGCTCCGCGAGGCCGCGGCCGCAGCCGGGGCACGGCACTTTGAAGGATTCGCCGGTGGACTAGCGGCCATCCGGGAGCCCTTGCCGCCGCCAGCCAACGAAGCGGTTCGGATCGTCTTTCGCCATTACTCCGCTGGTGCGCCGAGCAACGTGGTCGATGTGCTCGGACAGCAGGCATCGGCGACTACCGCCACCGCGGTCATTGAAGGACTGGCCGCCGGATGGCCGGAGGATCGTCCGCCGGCTCTGAACTCGGATCAACGGGAACAACTGTCCAAGGTCATGAATTCTCTGCCCGACGGAGCCCGCGATCCCTTGCTCGTTTTGGCGCAGAAGTGGGGCCGGCTCGACCTCTTTCCTGAACAAGTGGCCGCGTCCACCGCGCGCCTCAAAACACTGTTGGCCGACCCAAGGCTTCCGGATTCTGAACGGATTGCCGTCGCCCGCAACCTCGTTCGATTGGCCGACAACCCAGCCACGGTCGAAGCCGTGCTCGGGCAGGTGACATTGCAGTCGCCTCCTACCCTCGCCGGGGGTCTATTGAATGCGCTGGGCGAAAGCCGCCAGCCGTCCACTGGCGCCGAATTGCTCGGGCAATGGAAACGCTTCACGCCCGCCCAGAAGCGAGCGGCGATGGGAACTTTGGTTCGGCGTGGGCCGTGGGCCGCAGCGGTGCTTGATCAGATCGAATCCGGCGCGATTCATCCGAACGATCTCGGCGGAGAGCAATGGCAACAACTGCGAAACAATCCCGATGCCGCCGTGGCCGCCCGCGCCAAGTCCGCCGCCGCCCGCCAGGGTTCGCTATCGACGGATCGGGCCGAAGTGGTAACCAAGTTTCTTCCGGCGGCTCGCCAGAACGGTGACGCCACGCGCGGCAAGGAAGTGTTCACTGCCAACTGCGGCGTGTGTCATTTATTTTACGGCCAAGGCGGCAAGGTGGGTCCGGATTTGAGCGGCATCGGCGTGCGACCGAAGGAAGAACTCCTCGCCGAAATCCTCGATCCGAATCGTTCCGTCGAGTCGAACTACGTGCTTTGGACCGTCGCCACGAAGTCGGGCGACACGCTCTCGGGGCGCTTAGACACCGAAACGCAGACCAGCATCGAGCTGTACGATTTGTTGGGACAGAAGCATGCGATCCAACGCCAAGATTTGGTCAGTCTCGACGCGTCGAATCAGTCGATCATGCCGACTGGCTTCGAGCAGTTAGGCGAGTCCAGCCTCGCCGACTTGCTGACATTTCTGGCGGCCGGCGCGCAACAAGCGAAACGGTGAAAGCCGATTCCCAGGGCCGGTCGAAGACAAGCAATGACCGCTGCTGACCACCTCATTTCCACAGTTCGCGGGCGATTTGGCACCATCCTCGCCGACCCCCCGTGGCAGTTCCAAA
>DLVS01000460.1 GCA_003445095.1 Verrucomicrobiales bacterium | reverse complement strand
GCAACCCACGGGAATTGGCGATCCGACAACTCCCGATCACGGATACGATCCAACCGCCGCCGAAGAAATTCCATTCGCTCCATTCTCCGGAGCCTCCACCCCTCCGCCCGCGGCGATGGTCAACACGAACTTTCTGCCTCCGGTGGGACGCCAAGGCACGACCAACGATGCCGGATCGCCGGGAAGTTGCGCCGCTTGGTCATCGACTTATGGCTTCGCGACGTTCACCGCGGCCAAGCGAGGCAACTATTCCCCAACCAATTCCACTCAGTGGGCGAGTCCGGCCTATATTTACATTAAGGCGCTAGAACAAAAGGGCCTTGCCTCAAATTCCTGCTCCGGATCGCAGTTTGCTTTCTACTTTAGTACGCTCGCGCAAGGAGGCACGCCTTCCCTACAGACGGCTCCTTATGTCGCGAGCTGTAGCAATCTTTGGAGTAACTATGGCGGGCAGAATATTGCGCCAGATCCGGTTTTCGCTGTGACGAATATTGCTGCGGTCGCCACGACCAATCTGATCGAGATCAAACGCATCCTGGCGTCGAATCGCGTCCTCGTTTACGGAACGCGGCTTTATACGCAATGGGGGCTCTATCAGGGTGAAATCGTTCCTTATGTCGGATCCGGAGTCTTCGCCAAACAGCCCGACGGCAAGCTTGTGGGGCATTGCATGCTAATCATTGGTTATGATGACAACCTGGGAGCCATTCTCATCCAGAACAGCGAAGGTTCGAATTGGGGCGGCACCATCGACGGCAGTCCACCGAACGTCGAACGAACGAACGCCGGCTACGTGTGGATGGCTTACGAGACGTTTACCACTTTGGCTCAGGGCAAGGCGTTCTTCCACGTCGAACCTTAGTAGCGCCCAACCGATGTTCTGACGCCCGCCTCGTCCGCTGGTCTGTTGATTACGGCCCCGCCAAGGTTCCTGGGCGAATTCCAATCTGCCGGTGAATCACCGCCGATCCGCTTGCGTAACGTACCGAGGCGTCAGTAGCGTTGTAAGATGTTGCGGAAACACAATCGACTGCTAGCCGAAGGACTCTGCAAAACACGCCAGGGAAGGTCCGGATGGAAGATCAGTGTCTTCGCAGTGCTGTCCCTGAGTGTGGGATTTTGGGCGCACGCCGAGAAGGCTCGCCTCGCTTGGGCCAAGCGTGCCGGCGGAACCCAAAACGATGACGGGCTGGCCGTCGCGGTAAACACCAACGGAAATGTTTTCGTGACCGGGCATTTCAGATTGACGGCGACCTTCGGAGCAGGGGACCCCAACCCGACGCTGTTGACCGCGCTTGGGCAGGATGTGTTCGTAGCGAAGTACGCGCCCGGCGGCGGATTGCTCTGGGTGCGCCAGGCCCGAGCGCAAGCCGGTTGGGGGACAGCGATCGGCGCCGACAACGCCGGGAATTGTTACGTGTTTGGGTACTTCGGTCCGACGATCACGTTCGCCGCCGGACAGTCGAACCAGGTTGTCATGAACGCGCTCGCCAACGACCTGTTCCTGGCCAAGTACGACGGCGAGGGCAACTTTTTGTGGGCGAAGCAAGCGGGTGGCTCATTCAGCGAATACGCCTATGGGATCGCGGTGGACGGGGCGGGCAACAGTTATGTCACCGGCCAGTACGGCTCCGATCCGGCCACGTTCGGCGCTGGCGAGCCCAACCAGACCGCCCTCGCTGGGATCGGCGGCAACAACGGGCAGGACATCTTCATCGCCAAGTACGACACGAACGGGCAACTGCAATGGGCAAAGAGTGCCGGCGGCCGGACCGGCAACGTGGGAGCCGGAATCGCTTTGGATCCGGTCGGCAATAGCTACGTCGTTGGACGCTACACCAGCACCTCGACATTTGGTCCGGGCGAGCCCAACGAGACCGTGCTGGTCGGCCCGCTCGGCGGCAGCGAGGAGATCTTCGTCGCGAAGTTCGGTCCCGACGGCAACTTGGCCTGGGTCCGCAGCGGACTGGGCCAAGCCGAGCATGACCAAGGCACGGCGATTGCCGTGGACGCCGCGGGCAACAGTTACGCCACTGGGACCTACCGCAGCATCGCGCCGTTCGGCGGCCAACTGAACCAGACCCAGATTGATAACGGTGGTGCGGAGGACGTCTTCATTGTCAAACACGACACCAACGGGAACCAGCAATGGGTCACAATGGCGGTCGGTCCCAATGGTGAATTCGCCCGCGGGATCGCCGTGGACTCCGAGGGAAGCGCCTATATTACCGGCTATGGCTTCTACATGACCTTCGGCGCCGGCGAGCCCAACGAGAAAACCCTCGGTGGTATCGGTCAGAACGACGTCTTCCTGGCCAAGTACGCGACCGACGGGCTGCTGCAATGGGTTCGATTCGACGGTGGCACCGGCGACGATCGCGGTCAGGCTATCGCGTTCGCGGCCGACGCGATTCACGTGGTTGGCCGATTTGGTCAGACCGCGACCTTTGGCGCCGGAGAACCTAATGAGACCGCCCTCACCTTCGCGGGTGGTTCCGACATCTTCGTCGCCAAGTTTCTGCCTACAGGCGGCACCACCCAACCTGCCACCTTCGCCGGCTTCGGTCTGCGGCCGAACGGAAATCCCGAGCTGCGAATTTCGGGCACCGCCTCGCAGACGTACACCATCCGACGATCGAGCAGCCTCACAGATCCGACTTGGAATGATGTCGGGAATATCGTCTTGGATGCCCAAGGCACCGGCGTCTTCGAGGACACGGACGAAGCATTGGAGTTTCCAGCGTTTTATCAGGCGGTCGGAAATTGAAGGAACACAAATTCGGGCAGGGACTTAGTGTTTTTCTGCGGCTGAACGAACGCGCGATTTTGCCCGATACCGGAAAGGTAAGCCGTGAGGAGGCCCACGCTCTGGCAAGGTGCCCTCGCGGGATCCCGCGGCACGCGAAGCCCCAAGGGGCGCATCCGTACACTGCCTCCCCCGTAGTGGCACCGGCACCCTCGCCGGTGTTGGGTCTGCCTTGAGCTTTCGTCGGCCGTTTTGCGGGCGGGGGCGCCCGCAGGACTCCGACAGCCGAGGGCGGCTATCCCACTAGGGCAGCAGTAGAGAAATCTCACATGAGCGCGAATCCTTCCGGAGTTTTCTCGTTAGTACTTGGCGCATGAAATTGGGGAAGCGCCTGGTTTGCGGACTCCGGCTAGATTCGACGTCGCTCGCAAGTCGGTCCGCAGTAACTTCAGTTCGATCGTCCCCACGACGCCCGAGGTGGGCGTGTTCCCCAAAACCTTGGCTCCTTATCGTCGCGTTGGCCAGTGGGTTATCATGGTCGATGGTTGGAGCCCAGACCACTTGGGATTGCGGCGGGGAAGGGGAGGTGCCGTGTAGTTCGCAGACCGATTTCTTCTGGGAGAATGGTAATCTGTTCGCGGATCGGGGGCTGATCGCGACGGGGTTTCGCGTACTCCCCCCAATCAAGTTTGCCGGCAACGAATGGGTGGACTTCAACCGAGTGGACATGAGCCACGCGGTCGACCTGATCAACAACCGGATCCCCGCTCTCCGCAGCCGGCTCCAGCAGTTGGGCTCCGGCGATTTCCTCAAATCAGTCTGCGCGGGTGTGGAACGCGATGGTCAATGTTGGCTCGTCCCGCCGTCCACTGGGCCGGGAATCCTCGTCTTTGACGAATGCATTCCGACGGTGGACTGGGACCTGGCCACCTGCACGATCGACTATCCGGGTGTGCCTTCCACGGATTTCGATTGGGTTCCTGACTTTGGGGCGTCCGGTTGGAGTGTGGTGGACGATATGACCGGTTTTCTCAGGGCCTCCGCCGATGTGCTGGGCCGTTTTCCGGCCGTGGTTCGGGGCATCCCGGGACCGGTGCCGACGCTGAACTTTCCACGGCCCTCGGCGGGAACGGTGATGAACCTGTCGTCGTTCCAGGCGAGCGTGAATTCGCTCAAGAATTTCTTCACCGAGAAGGCGGCCTTCTTCAATGTGTTCACGGACTTGGTTCACGATTTTACGGACCCACCGGCTACGGCCCGCTGCGTGAACGACACGAGGCACCAGGCGGTCCCAGCCGATTTCCAAGGGACATGGGCTTACTGGGCGTTCCGAAACCAGGAAGAGTTAGCCAAAGACGAACCGTTCAATTGGGCCTCGCGGGTCGCGACTCACAACGGCTTCAACAATCGGGCCGATGGTTATTTGGCGCCGAATCAGGAATGGTCACTGACCGATCAGCTCAATTTGGGAAGTCGCGGCATGAGTCTCGACCTCCATTGGTTCGCGGGAAAATTGCGATTGTCCCACGGTCAGGCGGATCACTCTGGCGCGGGGGATCGAGATCGGTTTTACGCCAATGGAATCAAAGAAATTGCCCAGTGGCTGCGAACGCATCCTCGGGAATTCATCGTCATCAGTTTTGAGGATCGTTCTGAAGATCATCACGCTGAAGTCACGGAACCTTTAGAGCGTTATCTCGGCGACTTGATCTACCGGACCGGTGACGCACACCGGCCTTGGTGTGATGGGCGCATCGATTTGGCCAGCCAATGGCCGAGCCTTCAGGAGCTGCGAGATCTGGGTAAACAGGTGCTTGTATTTGGCGGAAACGCGCACGAATCGGATCTCATTTGGACGGGCATCCCAGGTCCGTCGTTTTCTTCCGCTCGAACTTCGGCGTTCCAGCCTGATCCCACCAACTGGATTGCCTACAGCCACGCTGAGAAGATTGGCCCCTTCGCGACCGTTGAAATTGGAAGTCAGTTCGAGGGGCGCTCATTGCTCGATCCCTTTGATCCCGCCGGATTCCTAACTTTCAGCCGAGTCGCCGAGCGGGTGCGCTATTCCATCAGCGAGATCAGCCTAGACCAAATTCAGGCTCAGGAACGGACAGCGCAGTGCCCGGATGCCGGACTCGAGGTCTGCAGCGCGCCTGACCGACGAATCGAGGCTTTGGTCTGGTCGTGGCTCCCTGGCCAACCGGAAGACGTACTGACCGCTGAAGATAACGGTGAGGATGTGGCCGTACTCAATGGAGATTTGGGTGGTTGGGAATCGCGACGGCCTGGCGAAATCCATTACTTCGCTTGTGCGCGATTACGCGGCTTGGATCCGCTCGAACTGCCCGACCGTCTAGGCCAGGAATGGCGCATTACCGAACGCGCGGGACCTTGGTGGGAAGGCCAAGCGGCGTGCGACGAACTGAATCGCACATTGCGATCGAATGGCCGCGACGACGACGATGATGGAATCGTCGATGAACCCGACGAAGGCGACTTTGTCTTCTCGGCGCCGGTCAATGGCCGACAGAACCAGATGTTGTTAGAGGTGCTCCGACTATTTCGCCGTACTCACCCCCTTCCCGAAGCGGACCCTTGGCTGGCGGTTCATGACCAATTGCAGCATGGACATTGGCAATTGAGCCGGTCCTTTCCGGCCGGTTGGAATCGTACTCGAGTGCTCCGCTTCGATGGGGTTGGGGATGTGGTTCGTGTTCCCGAATTTGGCGCGGCAGTTCCGAACGACGAGATCACCGTCGAGTTTTGGCAGAAGGTGAATCAGGCCAAACCGCAGGCGACCTTTTCCCTGATTGGCGCCAACGAAGCACTTCGGACTCAGGCGCACGTACCTTGGGCGGATGGCCAAGTGTACTGGGACTTTGGCAATGTGTCGGATGGTGGTCGCCTCGCGTATCGGCCACCGGTGGATCTGACGGGCACGTGGCAGCATTTCGCATTCGTGGCCAGCCGGCGCGGCAATTATATGAAGATCTTCCGCAATGGGGTGGAAGAGGCCACGAAGGTTGGAATGAGTTCGCTCCCGCGGCAGGCGGCGGATTTGTTCCTCGGGTCCGGGACGGTGGCGGGCTCGCCTGATGCTTTCTTTGGAGGAGAACTCGACGAGTTTCGCATCTGGAATGTCGCCCGGACCGAAACGGAAATTCGGCAGGGCCTGCGTCGGCGAGTGACGGGCGCAGAACCTGGCCTCGTCGCGAGCTGGCCTCTCGAGACCGAAGACGGGAATAGAGTCTCGGACGTGACCGGAGCTCATCCCGGGACGCGAGTTCGCTCACCGCAGTGGGTGGAGTACGATTCAGGAGGAACTCAATCGTGGGCCGCCCGGATCGCCGACTATGAACCGTTTCTTTATCTGCCGTTGGATGAGCCCATCAAGGCCACGCGGGCGACGGATGCGTCGCCGCGAAAATTCCACGGGAGTTATGTCGGAGTGGAGCCGGGGCAGCCGTCGGCCTCGCCTGTGTTCCGGACGGGTGTCCGATTTCTCGATGGCAATAGCTGCATTCGCCTGGGGAATCTTGGCTGCCAACGGCAGTTCACCTTGTTCGCGTGGCTGAATCTGAAATCGATGGGACAGCTTCAAGTGCTCTACGGCGGTAGTGGTCAAGAGGCTGGGGCTCTCAAAGTCGCGCTGGCGACTGATGGCCTGATTGGCGTGGAGATTGCCGGCAATGAGCCTTCCCTGGTGACATTTCCTTATGCGTATCCTAACGGGCCAGGGTGGCATCAGTTGGCGCTTTCCTACGACGCCGATGTCGCCGGGGATCAGATTCGTCTGGCGATTGATGGCCGAGAGTTGGGAACCGCGACGTTGGCGAAGGCGGGGGCCGTGTGGTTCAACGCCGGGTGCCTGGGCAACAGCCCGGCCGGGGGACAGGCCCTCGACGGAATGCTCGACGAGTTCGTCCTGCTCTCCACAGCACTGTCGGCGGAAGAGACTCGGGAGCTTTACCTTCTGGGAGTTGGACGGCCCGTAAGCGGGACGGTGACTGGACCTCTCGGGCCCGCGGTCGGAGTCGGCGTGGAATTCAGGGCAGGGACAGGACTCTTATCACTCTCGGAAGCGACCTTCTCCGGGGCGCCCATCCACGCGGAGTGGGTCTCCAACTTGGGTTGGGCGCCTGGAACCAGTCGGTTCTATGCGGGCGGCCCTACGAATGAATTTGCCGCCGAGTTTACCGGACAACTTGTGTTAAACTCGTTGGTCGCCGCTGACGTGGAGTTTGTCCTCGGAAGCTCTGACGGATCGCGGCTGAGCATCGATGGAGTGCTCGCCCTCAACAACGATGGCGTCCATCCACACCACGAAGTGCGGGCTAACGTTCGCTTGGGAATCGGCTCGCACGAATTCAAGGTTCAATATTTTTCGGCTTCAGGAAGACCCTCCCTCCAATTGAACACCGGTCCAGAGGTGTTTGTGTTTCCACTGATCGAGGCGCGCTACTTCAGTGCTAGTGGGCCTCGACTCGGTTTCACTCGGACTGATGGCAGTGGCCGGTACGAGTTCTCCCACGTTCCAGCCGGGGCGATTCTCAGCGCCGTTCAACAAGGCTGGACGTTCGCTCCTGAACAGGTTGAGCGGCCGGAGACAGACACACCGGTGCATTTTGTCGTCGCCGAATCGCCGCCTTCGATTAGTGCCGTGGCCGATCCAGCCCCAGGCTTCCCCGGCGAAACCGTGCGCGTCTTCTTTTCGGTATCCGATCTACAAACGCCGGCTGAGGCGTTGTCCGTCGCGGTGAGCAGTGATAATCAAACTCTCCTTCCCCAGGATCGAATTCGCCTCGGCGGATCGGGCGGGCGACGTTACGTAGATTGCTCAACGGTCGAAAACCTTACGGGCTCGGGGCGAATCCAGTTAACCGTGACGGACCAATCCGGAGCGAGCGCCACGACTTCGTTTACGGTGACCGCCCGTGCCGATGGAGTGGTGGGTGAAGTCCGGAACGATCTCGGAGGAATTGCCGATGTGTTGGTTGAAGCCGGTCGAAGCAGCGAACTGGAGTTGGTGTTCGAGATTCCGTTGAACACACCGCCGCTGTATGAGGCTACTCTGGGGGAGATTAATCAAAGCACGGCCTTCGGTCCTTTCTTTCCAGGTGGGCCATTGGAATTTTTTGGCGCCGAATACCGGGCTGAATTGGAGGTGCGGCCCGGGATCCTCCCGTCATTGCCCGTCGAGGTTTCGTTTGCGCTAAGCAGCGATGACGGAGCGCGCCTGTTTGTTGACGGGCAGGAAGTGTTGAACGGGGATGGGCGACATTTCGAACAACGGGTGTCGGTTGTCCGCGTCATGGCACCCGGCATTTATGATGTGCGGGTGCTCTACTTCAACTCCACCGGCCCAGGCGTGGTTCGATTGGAGGTTGGTGATCACGGTAGGCTTCGCTCACCCGTGACCGCTCGTTATTGGGACACCCGATTCCGAAAGCTGGCAGAGACGCGCACCGACGCCCAAGGACGTTTTGCGTTCATCGGGTTGCCTTCAAGGATCACGGTGCGGCCGATTGAACCGCACTGGACATTTGCGCCGCCGTCCCTTGCGGTGTCGCCTCCCGCTCAAGGATTGAGCTTCATCCTCGACGAGTCGCCGCCGGTTTTGTCAGCGATTCTTGACCCCGTGCCATTCGCCCGGCTGGAGTCGCGTGAGGTGTCGTTCCGGGTGTTTGACCAACAAACGACGCCGGAACGTCTGCGTTTGTCGGCCACGTCGAGCAATCCAAATCTGTTTCCTGTAGAAAACATGACGTTCGCAGGGAAAGGTGAAGAGCGGACGTTGGCCATGAAACCAAGATCGCTCGATCCGGGGTTCAGTGTGGTCACGGTATTCCTTGAGGACGAAGCCGGATTGAAAGCGTCTCAGTCGTTTAGCATCGAGATGAGTCCGCCTGCGCCGCCCCCGCCGCTGCAGGTTTCGTTGGAAGCGGGCCATTGGTTGCTGGCCTGGCCCGCAGGATCGACTGGGTCAATTTTGGAACAAGCAGCCGCACTCGTTCCGGACGACGGAACAATCTGGCAGGAGGTTCTCGATTCGATCCAGACCGACGGGAACTGGAATTGGTTGGACCTGGAACTCGAAACGCTTGGAGACCCACAGCGCTACTTCCGGCTGCGTCCGGGGCCGTAGTCAGGGTGCCTTCGGAAACCAGTCCGCCGCGTCGTCAGTGAGAGTCCAGGATGTCCAGGATGTTCAGGGCGCACGTGGTGTGACGATCCTGAAGACTCGGGCCACGCTCGAATCGTCAGGCAAAGTCAGCAGAACGCTGCCGCTGCTTAGCGGAGGGTTGACGTGGTTCAACGTAGTCCACAAGCCGTCGGCAAGGCTGGTGTTGCTTTGTAGGCTGTAGCTTTGTCCCGCGGCGGCCGCGAAACGGATGTGCATCTCGCCACCTGGACCCGTCGAATCGACCTGCAACGTCGTTAAATCCACCGCGGGTACATCGTCTCGACCGGGCGTTCCGTTGACTACGGCGCTGCTCTTCCAACCACCCAGCGGTCCCGATCGCGTCAGCGAGTAACCGCGCCCATCGGTCATTGGCTCCCAGTCGTCTTGGTAGCCAAAGTCCTCAATGGGCTCACCGTAACCACCGGTCAGGACCACTCGTTCACCCGCATTATCCAGCTTGCCAGAGTATTGTCCGGCCACCCGCGCGACATCTCCGTACCGCAGCGAAAACGCGTTCGTATTGCGCGCCACGATCACGGATTCATTGGGGAGAAGGTCACCAGCGTTGGCGGGGAAGGTGAATTGAATCGCTTGGCTGAAGTTGACCCCGGCCAACTCGACCGCATCAGGACCAACATTCCGCAGCTCGACAAACTCGAACTCCTCATTGTCGAACGCATCGCTCCCGATTCCCGGCGCGGGATGATACATTAGTTCGGTGATTTGCAGGGTAGGGATTGTCACTGCGTAGCTGGCGGAAACGGGCGGACTCCATTTTGATCCCGAACGAACTCTCGCCACGACTCGCGCGCTTTGGGTCAGGGCGAGAGGACCTAAATATGCTCGGGCGCTGGGTGCGATTCCCCCGCCGGAAGCCCGCGGATCACTTCCGTCGGTTGTGTAGTAAATGGCGCCCGTCCCCTGAAGGTTCACCGTCACGCCCTGAGGATAATATCCCGACGCCGGACTCAGTTTGGGCCAAGCCACGATGGTGGAGTCGATCCAAGCGAGCCGTCCGGTGGTCCATCGTTTGAGGAAGCCAATCTCGTCGGCATACGTCGCTCCAATGAACCAATTCGGCCAAACGTAACGGCCCAACAGCAAAGGCCACCGTTGGAAATTTCGCGGATACGCTTCAACGAGTTGGTTGGTCAATCCGTCGATGATTGCCATGACATTACTCGTGGCGAGTACGTTGGTGCGCAGCGAACCCCAGCGATCGGCGTGCCGTTGAGCGAAGTCGGGATCTTGGAACAACCGCGGAAACCACGGGTAGTCCGTGCCGCCGGCGAACGGCCAGTACCAACCATTGGTTTTCCAGCCGTCATTATAGTCCGCGTTTCCGAAGGAGAGGTTATAGTCCCAGATCGGACCCATATTCAGTTTTCCGCCGCGGTCCTTAAACATGAATGTGCTCAAACGGTAGCCGTCGATATTCTTGGCCACTTCCACCAACCACCAATGGTCGATGAAGGCATCAGGATCGATGAACGCACGATAGCCCGTCTGCGGATTGCGGTACTGGGAGCCAGCGAGCGCCGACTCAAACTGGTTCATAAAAGACCGAATGGCGTTGAGCTGGGCAGTCCCCAAATCGCGTGCTCTCGGCCACTCGATTCCCAGTTGTTGTCCGCGCGACGTCGTGAAGGCGGCGTCGTTATTGTCGATCCGATCCTTCTTTAAGATGAAGCCTCCCGTAATGTCCGGCACGGTGTAGTCGGTGGCCTCCAGTTCCGTGATATCCACTCGGTCGGGGCCGCCTTTGACCTTCTCGATCAGGACATAGACGCCTTGGTAGTCGGCGGTTTCAAGGGGACCATTGCGATTCCAGTAGAGCTCAATCAACCGTGTGCGAGGGGCGTACCGGCCCAGACGATTGCTCAGTTCGTATGCCAAAACGTCGCGAATGAGTGTCTTATCGGTATAGGGTGCATACAGCACCCAGTCTGACTCATCCGGCAATCCGAGGAGCGAGGCTGGACGATCGGCCTCGTCCTCTCCGCGAAGTTCCAATCCAAACGATGTTTTGGGGAAGCCGGCGGAACTGGAGCCGCGAGCTTCGAACGTGGCTCGGCCGTGAAAATCCACCTCGCCGGGGAGCGTGGTACGTCCGGCGGCTGGCTTTACCACGGTTAGGTATCCCCGAGTTCGGGCGTCTTGGCTGATCCCCGATCCATAGGTATTGAGGACGAACACCGGCAGGTTGGACGAGAAGGTCCGGAGGTTCGCGCCGACTAAGGTGAAGGCGGCGCCGGACACCGGCCCGGGAACGCGCCCGGCGGCAATCACCCGCGCTCGGACGCGCATCGTGCGATCAATCGCGATGGGGGTGGAGTACAGGGGCGAGGCAGCGCTGGGGACAGTTCCATCAATAGTGTAATGGATTTCGGCGCCGAGTTCGGTGGTATTCAAGGACAGCTCGAAGGCAGTGGTGAAAAGCCCGCTGGCCGCGGAGAACGTGACGTCATCGGCACGTTCAGCCCAACCCAGCGAGTTAACCGCTCGGGGGGTCGCGGACTCGAAGTACACTCCTGGACCACTGGTGGTTCCCGGCGCTGGACCGTACGAGACGTCGCTCCATTGCGCGGGATATCCGTCAAACTCGGAGACGATGGTCCGACCATCCGGACGTACGAGAGCCAGGTATCCGCCGCCAGAGGCAAGCTTGAAGTTGGTGTGCCACTGGGCGTTAACCGAAGCCACGTTTTTCCCGGAAGCGAAAATGACCAAATAGCTGCCGGCTTCGAGTGTCTGCGCTCCGAGTCGCCACTGAGTCAGATTGGTCGCGCTGTCTGTTAAGAACCAGCCGTCCAGGGCGACAGGGTCCGGCCCTGGATTGTACAACTCGATCCAATCAGGATAGGCCGACTTATTGTCGGTCAGCGTGGTGACATTCCGGGCCATGAACTCGCTGATGAAGAGTTCGGCCCGAACGTCGTTCGCTCCGCACCAGGCGACGACAAGACACCAACTGAGCCACCGACAGAACATCGAACGCAACCGTGGCAGATTGCCCAGCGGGTGCCACGTCCATTTTCCGACGATGCTACGTTCTAACGCGGGTCACGACAGCGTTAGCTCTGCGAAGGCAGGGTTGAGCCTTCGCCCGACGTCACTCGGCGCCAATGTCTCACGCAAGAAGGCGACGGCGCTCTCGGTATCTGTGACGGACCGAGGCAACGTGGCTCCGGCGGCATTAGGATGGCCACCGCCTTGAAACCGGTTCGCCACCGGCAGCGCTTCGCCGGTCAAGCTTCGAAAACTCGCCACGAAAGTTCGGTTAGCCTTGGGAAACAACGTCACTAGCACTTTGTAGGGCAGGGTGCCTCCGTCCAGAAGCTGATGCACAATCAGGTTGGTGTCGCCGATACTGGTCTGAACCAGTCCGACGTCGGGAGAAATCTTTTCGATATGCATCTCGGACCAAGCCAGGCCGATCGGGTTCTCGATTCGGCGTTTGACGCCCATGACTTCCAACAAAGGATGATCGAGGATTTTCTCCGGATCTCCGCCGATGACTTTGTGCAGGTTCCAAAATCCGTACTCCTTAACGAGGCTTGCGTAGTCGAGCGCGAGCACGAAATCAGGATCCTGACTACACCAGAGGTCGCCGACGTTAGTGAGTTGCACGAGTCGATCGAGAGTCGCATTGCCTAGGCCGGCTTCGCGAACGCGGTCATACACCAACAGCGAGGCCGATTTCAGCGGATCATGGACGAGCTGGGCTTGCCGGGGCGGGCTGGTGAATACGTGGTGATCCACGATGAGCCAACCGGGACGATCGAGGCGCGGTTCGAAGCTGAAGTCAGCGATCCAGGCAATGGCTTCGCCCATCGTTCGGTTCTTCCAGCCTTGGTAATTCCAAGCCTGGAGCTGAACCTCGGATCCGAAGAAGTGTTTGGCGAGGCGCTGGAGTAAGAGTCCAGCGAGCAGCCCATCAAGATCACTCTCGTGGGTACAAATGACTTCAGGTCGGGATAACGGCGCCATTCCCGAGACTAGCGGGACACGGCCCGATGTCGAAGATAGAAGGAATCGGGAGCAACCGATGGCTCAACCTAGTGCTTTTGCGGGCCGCTCTCCTAAGCACGGCGATGCTTGCTTATCGTCTGCCGCCGGAATGCCGACTAGCACCCTTTGACCGTTTGGCCAGCTCCCTCACACCTTCAACTCTGCCAAGCGCCCCGTGCTGTCACCGAATCGCTCTTGTCGGACCCCCATTCGGTCCATCATCTCCAGGAACAAGTTCGCCATCGGGGTCTCCTTGGGCACTCGCACGTGCCGCCCTGGCGTAATCGTTCCGCCACCGCTGCCGCACAGGAGTACTGGCAAATCGGAGTGCGCGTGGGCATTGCCGTCGGCGATCCCGGATCCGTACGCGATCATGCAATTGTCCAGCAGCGATCCATTACCCTCACGGGTCTCGCCTAGCCGCTTAATGAAATACGCGAACTGCTCCACGTGAAAGCGGTTGATCTTGGCGATCTGCGCCTTCTTTTCTTCGTCGTTGCCGTGGTGAGACAGGTCGTGATGGCCGTCTTTGACTCCAATGAACGGGTAGGGGCGATTGCTGCCGTCGTGCGCGACGATGAAGGAAGCCACTCGAGTCGTGTCGGTCTGAAAGGCCAGCACCATGACGTCGTACATCAGCTTGATGTGATCGGCGTAATCCGCCGGGGTTCCTTCAGGAAAGGCATCGGGGGGAAGCTGAGCCCGCACTCGTTCGGAGCTTTCGATGCGGCGCTCAAGATCTCGTACTGAACTCAAATACTCGTCCAACTTCCGCTGGTCGGTCCGCCCTAGTTTGCCGCCCAACTGCCGCGCGTCTTCCAGGACGAAATCGAGCACGCTGCTGCGATATTTCCGTCGTTTGGCCCGCATCTCCGGCGTCTCGTTGGGTTGTCCGATGGAGAAGAGACGCTCGAACGCCAACCGCGGCTTGGTCTCCGGCGGCATGGGCGCCGTCGGAGTGCGCCACGCGATATTGAACTGATAGGCGCACGAATAACCGGAATCGCATGACCCTGACGACTGGCCACGGTCACAACCCAGTTCCAAGGATCTGAACGGAGTCTGATCACCAGCCTTTTGAGCGACGACTTGGTCAACCGAGACGCCGACCCGAATGTCCACGCCGGAAGTTTTCCTCGCTTGGGTTGCGGTGAGAAAAGTGGCGGATGCGCGAGCGTGATCGCCGGCGCCGTCTCCGTTGGGCCGGGCTTTGTCGTGGGTCAAACCGCTCAACACCATGACGTCGCGACGAACGGGTTCCAAGGGTTCGAGAATGAACGGGAGCTTAAAGTCAGTTCCGATATCGCCGGGGGTCCAATCGGCCATGTTTGCCCCATTGGGTACGTACACAAAGGCCATTCGCCGCGGCAGCCCGGTAGGCGCCGGCGGAGTCCCCACGGCGATGTCCCCCGCGCGCACCAGCGAATCCAGATGCGGCAGCGCCATCAACGTGCCTAAGCCCCGGAGGAACGTTCGCCGAGGAATGTGGATGCGGGGATGCATAGGTGAACTTTCTAACCAAATCGTACGTCTGCGTGCCATCTACGCAAGCCGGTATCAAAATATTCGCGGGAATTTTGCGACTAAGCGTCGGCCGCGTGGTTTCATCACGACGGCGTAGCCCGAATCGACATTTGTGGGTCTAAGAATTTGCATGATTGCGTATAATCGCTGGGCGATTCTGATGGGATTGGTGGTGGCGACCTGGTTATTCCCCTTTGAAGTCGATGCCGCACCGCGCCGGGCTGGATTGAAATGGGACGCGGGTGCCAATCGCGTGGACGGGAGTATCCCGGGTTGGCCGCTGACCCAAGTACTGGCCCGGATTGCGGGCGCCACCGGCTGGGAAGTTTATGTCGAGCCCGACTCGGATCGGCCCATCCAGGCCAGCTTCACGAATCTTCCGCCGGTGGAAGCGCTGCGACGGTTGCTCGGCGGCCTGAATTTCTCCCTCCAACCCCAACCCACAGGCGCCGCGCGCCTTTACATTTATTCGTCAGACCGTGACCGCGCCACCCAACGAATCGTTGCCGAGGACACTCGGCCCGGCCGAATCGCCAACGAACTGATCGTCCGACTCAAACCCGGATCGGCGCTGTCCATTGAAGAAATCGCCAAAAAAGTGGGCGCCCGGATCTTGGGAAAGCTTCCGAAACTCAATGCGTATCGGCTCCAGTTCGATTCACCGGAAGCGGCCGAAGCCGCGCGCAAGTTGATCGCCGAACTGACCGATGTTGCTGCGGTCGAGGACAACTACCGCTGGGAGGCTCCGACTACGTTGGAAGCAGGGACCGGAACTCCTGCCAGCGCCCCGGCGTTGAAACCCAAGCTCTCACCCGATGGAAAGTATTTGGTGGTGGGAATCATCGACACGGCGGCCCAAGCGATGTCGCCCGATCGGGAGGCATTTGTCCTGTCACGCACCGACCTTGTGGCGGGAAAGCCCGCGGATGACGGGCTCTGGCACGGCACGGCGATGGCAGAGGAACTTCTGCGCGGACTCTCGATGACGGATACGGCGGCAGATGGATCCTCGGTTCGTTTGCGGCTCTACAACACCTACGGAGCGAACGAATCCGCCACCAGTTTCGACGTCACGAGAGCGGTCTTCCAGGCGGCGGAGGATGGAGTGACGGTTCTAAACCTGAGTCTCGGAGGCCCAGATCCCAGCCCGATGTTGCAAGAATCACTCCGGTCATTTGCCGAACAAGGAGGGCTAGTATTTGTCGCCGCCGGAAATGCCGGTACGTCTGAGCTCTACTTTCCCGCGGCCGATCCTTCGGTGATCGCGGTGACGGCCGTGAACCGGGACGGCGACCCGATGTCGTGGGCGAACTGGGGAAGTTATGTGGATGTTGGGGCACCGGGCGTTACCACTCTGCCGTGGGGTGGCCTGACGTGGAGGGTCACCGGGACTTCCCCGGCCTCCGCCTTGGTCGCGGGAATGGCGGCCGGGTACGCCGACCGGACGGGTGTCGGGCTGAATGTCGTCCGAGGGGTGATCCTGCGGGAGATGCCCTTCACGCCGAAGAAGCCTTGAAGGCTTGGCTTACGGCTGAGCCTGCGCCGACGAAATTGAAGCCGTACCGGCTTGCTCGAACTGGCTGAAGTCACCGGTTGGACTACTGATCGTCTGCACCGAGCCGTCCATCATCACATAAGAGCGTTCCCAACCTTGCCCCAAAGGCATCGCGGTCAGCGCCCCGCCCGTGAATTCGTCGGCTGACAGGGCGGCCTTGGGAATCCGGCGCGCCTCGCGCTCGCGAAAGAGAATCAGGTGTGGTTCGTCAATCCGAGGCGAGCGCGGATGCGGAAAGAACTGAAAGGATTCCACGGCCACGTGCCCTTCGAAGACTCCTTGAGCATCGACACCGACATTTTGCAACTCGCTGGTCATATCGTTCCAGGACGTCGGGAGTTGATCAGAGTGCTCCGTCGCGAATATGCGCGCGGCTAGGCCGAAATTCTTGGCCGCGGTGATCACCTGAACTCGGCGCTCACGGAAGGCGACTTCCTCCTTAATGGCCTTCGCTTCCGCTTCTGCTCGCGCTGATCGCCCTTCGGCGGATTCCAGTTTTTGGGCGAGTGCCGTTGGGGTCATCTGACGAAGTCGAGAGACCTCGCTCCGAAGGCGAAGTAGTTCGGCCTGCTCCTCCCGATTGGATTCGTCCGATCGAGGAGCAACCAGGGCGGGTTCCGGGGCGGTCGTGAGGTCGAAAACCGCGACCTGACGAAGAGAAACGTTTTCATTGCGCAGCCGCTGAAGCTGAAGCTGTTGCCAGACCACCGCTGCTACCAAAACGCCACCGACGATTCCGACGAGTAGTTTAGTTTTCATAAGGGCAATCCATGAGAGCGGTCCCAAAAACGTTGAACCAGCCGCCGCGAGGGCGCTGCCGGCGACGGACGCCGTCAGACCGGTGGGCGCCGCTTGAATTCCCGCCAGACCAACCGCGGCCAAAGTAAGTCCGTCACCGACGGCCACCCCCCGCTGTCGAAAGCCGTCGCGCAGTCGGTCCAGGGCGCGGCTGACCCGTTTCTGAGCGGTATCTTCGTTGATTCCCAGGGTCGACCCAATCTGCGCCAAGCTTTGGCCGGCGAAGAACCGGAGCACTACGAGATCGCGGTCGCCTGAAGAAAGTCCGGCCAGCGCCTCATCAAGCAGAGGTTGGAGTTCCTCAGCCGTGCGGCCTTGATCGGGCTGGATCGGATGCAATTCGCGGTGGTTCATGGACTCGACTTCTCGGCGCGTACGCCGTTGTTCGCTTCGAACTTGCTTCGTCGCCGCGAAATAGGCCGCGCGATACAGCCATCCTGCTAGGACAGCGCCCGAGGGCAAACCACCGGCGCGTCTGGCGAGATCAGCAAAAACGGTTTGAGTGACATCGCGCGCTGCCTCCCGGTTGCCGAGCACCCGTTGAGCGGTCGCCCAAACCAGATTGCAATGGCGTCGGACAAGTTCGCTGAACGCAGCTTCGTCTCCGCCGCTGACGTAACGCTTCAATACTTCTTCGTCGGAGGATTCGCGCATCGGGCTTTCATAGACTTACACCCGCGTACCAGGAAATCCGACACACCCTTTCGGCCGGCTGGCCATTATTTCTAGGAGCGAAATGCCCTCCGGTTGCATCCCACGGTGGCGACTGTGCATTAACTGGTGTTCTGGCCGGCCCCTCAGGAGCCAGAGGTACACCTCCGGCTCGAAGACCCGCGGGTCACGACAAACTTCGAGTGGACCAAATCGGACGCCGTCTAGGCAAGGGGGCCTGGCG
>DLVS01000328.1 GCA_003445095.1 Verrucomicrobiales bacterium | reverse complement strand
GTTGCATCGGCGATATTCGCGCGCGTCGACCCGTTCCGGCTGCGCCCGGTTGTAGGGGCAACGATAACAGTACGGTGCCATGACGGCGTCGGACTCGAAGATCAGGCCCGAAAACGCCTGATGAAACCGGGGTATGTGCCCCAGCGAGACTGCGCCAATCGTGTCGCCATGATAGGCACCGTTAATCGTAAGGAACCGGGGGGCCGGCCGCAGTCCGCGGGTCCGCCGCGTGAACTCGTACGCCAACTTGAGAGCAACTTCGATCGCGGTGGATCCGTCGTCCGAAAAGAAAACTTTCGTGAGGGCAGGCTCCTGACTGCGCTTGACTCCCCGCGCCGCCTCGTCGACGAGCTGCCCGGCCAACAGACTGGCAGGCTCGTTGGCATACCCTAGGGCCGACACATGCGCCACCTTGGCGAGTTGTGCGCGGATGGCTGCATTCACCCGAGGATGGTTGTGACCGTGGAGGTTCGTCCAAATGGATGAATTGGCATCGAGATACTTCCGGCCGTGCACATCTCGCAGAACCGCTCCGCGACCGTTCACAAGGATGATCGGCTCCTCCTGAACCCACTCCATCATTTGAGTAAATGGGTGCCAAACAAAGGCGTGATCAAGTCGGGCGAGCGGATGCATAACGACCAGCTAGGAGAGTTCGGTTGAGCTCATGCGCAGAGCCTCGCTCAATCGGGTGATATCGTCCGCTCGGTGCAACGCGTTCACGGTGATTCTCAAGCGGGCCTTCCCTCGAGCGACAGTTGGGTATCGAATTGCCGGGAGCCAGAGGCCGCGTTCACGAAGGTGTTCCGCCACGGCGAGGGCCTTTGCTTCGGGCCCGATCGGCACGGGGATGATCGCACTCGCGGGTGGTTGCGGATGCGACAGGGCATTAGCCAGCATCCGGGCCAACATCCACACATGGTCGCACTTTCGGCGACCTTCTTCGGATTGGGTCAACTGAACCGCCGCCAAAGCTGCGGCAGAAGCCGCCGGGACGGGAGCCGTCGAGAAGATCAAACTGCGCGCCTGATTCACCAGCAGGTCAACCAGCGTTCGCGAACCCGCGATGTAACCGCCCGCGGATCCCAAGGCTTTTCCTAGCGTCCCCAGATGGACCTCGATTCTGGGTGTCACGTGGGTCGCCTCGGCGAGTCCTGATCGCCGGGTTCCGAACAATCCAGCGGCGTGAGCTTCATCCAGCATGAGCCAGGCGCCGAATCGATCTTTCAGTTCCACGAGTTCCGGCAGCGAGGCCGCGTCTCCTTCCATTGAAAATACGCTCTCCGTGATGATGAGTACGCGCGACTGGGAGCCACCGGTTGGCCGCTGGCGGTCCCGAGCCCAGCGCAAATGCGATTCGAGGTGGTTGAGGTCGCGATGGCGGTATACTCGAATGGTGGCCCCACTTAGCCGGGCGGCGTCCACGCAGCAGGCATGGACTAGCTTATCGAGGATGACAACGTCGTCGCGCCCAACCAACGCCGGAATCGCCCCGAGGGCGGCGGCGTAACCGCTACTAAAGACGAGGGAGGACTCGGTTCCCTTCCAGGCCGCGAGGGCCTCCTCTAGCTGGTGGTGGATGGCGAGCGAGCCGCTCACTAGCCTTGAGGCCGAGCTGCCGGCACCCCAACGACTAAGTGCGGAGACCGCCGTCTCCACGACGGACGGGCACTGTGCCAACCCGAGGTAGTCGTTTGAGGCAAAGTTGATCAAGGCTTTCCCATCGCTCGTGACTTCGCGCCCCGACGACGCGATCACCTGCCGTAGTTTCCGGCCCAGCCCGGCAGCCCGGATGTCAGCCAGCCGGCGGTCCAGAATTTGATCAAAGGGCAACATCGCGTGAGACGGGCATAGCGAGTTGGTCCGCAACGTTCAAATCATCCCTGCCCAAATCCACCAAATCTGGGTTGCGGAACTAAGGCAACGGATCCCCGCAAACCTTCGTTTGCCTCTGACTGGTTCCTCTCTACCCTCGCCACCGACATGAAAGGCATCATTTTGGCGGGCGGCGCAGGCTCGCGCTTGTATCCGCTAACCTTGGTGGCGTCCAAGCAGCTTCAGCCGGTTTACGACAAGCCGATGGTCTATTACCCCCTGACCACCTTGCTGGAAGGTGGAGTCAGGGAGTGTTGCCTGATTTCCACTCCACAAGATTTGCCCCGATTTCGGCAATTGTTTGGGGATGGTTCCCGATTCGGAGCGCGTTTCGACTATCGCGAGCAGGCCCGGCCGGAGGGCATCGCCCAGGCGTTCCGGCTGGCGGATTCATTCATTGGTGCCGATCCGGTAACATTGATCCTGGGCGACAATATCTTTTGGGGCGGGGATCTCTTGCCTCGAGCGTTCGCGGAGTTTCAAGGTGGAGCCACCATCTTTGGGTATCATGTTCACGATCCGGAGCGATACGGAGTGGTGGAATTCGATCAGGCAGGGAAGGCCATTTCGATTGAAGAGAAGCCTTCGCGACCCAAAAGTAACTATGCCGTCCCTGGGCTTTACATATACGACAACGCCATCGTGGAGATCGCTCGCGATCTCAAACCCAGCGCCCGGGGAGAGCTGGAAATCACGGACGTCAACGTCGAGTATTTGCGCCGTGGCGAATTACGCGTGTTTAAACTCCCCCGTGGATTCGCCTGGCTCGACGCCGGCACCAGCAGCAGTCTTCACGACGCCAGTGCGTACGTGCAAACGATCGAGCAGCGGCAAGGCATCAAGGTGGGCTGCCCAGAGGAAGCAGCGTTTCGACGCGGCTTTCTTACTTTCGACCAGTTGGAGAACATTACGATGGCCATGCCCCGCTGCGAATACCGCACCTACTTGGAAGAAGTCCTCGCCGAGGCGAAACGCAGCTGAGGACACTGGGGGCGACTTTCCTTCCCGCCCGACTTACGGCTGACTGACGATTTTGAGATTGTTATGCTGCTTCTTTTAGGCGCTACGGGATATGTGGGGCAGGCCTTTGCTGAAGAACTCACGCGGCGCGGCACGCCATTCCAGGCCGTGTCGCGGGCGGAGGTAGACTATACTCGATTCGAGCCCCTTCGAGAATTGTTGAAAGCCCGCCGACCGAAATTCGTTGTGAATTGCGCGGGCTACACCGGCAAGCCAAACGTCGATGCTTGCGAGCGAGCCCGAGCTGAGACGTTGCAAGGCAACGTCCTGTTCCCGATGAGCCTCGCGCACGCGTGTTCGGTCACCGGGATTCCGTTTGGGCATGTCTCTTCCGGGTGCATTTACTCGGGCGCCAAGATTGCGGACGAGTTTGGAAGGGTCCGGCCAGAAAAAGATCTGATGGTGCCAGGGGTCCGGCATCTAGTGGAGCAACATCCAACTCGGGTCCACGGTTTCACTGAAATCGACACGCCAAATTTCTCGTTTCGAGACGGCCCCTGTAGCTTTTACAGTGGCACGAAGGCTCTGGCTGAAGAAGCAATCGCAGGAGTGGGAGGGGGATATTTGTGGCGGCTCCGCATCCCGTTCGACGAGGTTGACGGTCCGCGCAACTACCTCAGCAAAGTTCAGCGATACGCGAAGGTTTACGACAATGTGAATTCGATTTCCCATCGCCGCGACTTTGCCAAGGCGAGTCTGGATCTGTGGGAACGCCAAGCCCCGTTTGGGACTTATAACATTACCAATCCCGGTTGGGTCACCACCCGCCAAGTAGTCGAGCGGATCAAGACCCGGCTCCGACTCCACCGAGAATTCGAGTATTTTGAGAACGATACCGATTTCTATCATTCGGCGGCCCAAACGCCCCGGTCGAACTGCGTCCTGGACAGTTCCAAACTTAAGGCCGCCGGGGTTTTGATGCGCCCGGTCGAGGACGCGTTGGACGAGGCGTTGGCTCGGTGGACCCCAGAACAAAAATGATCCCGATTTTGTTTCCGCGACTTTGCGATCCTCGTTGCCTTTCATGAATCTACTCCTCACCGGTGGTGCCGGTTTCATCGGTTCTAATCTTGTTCACCATATTCTCGACCGGCCTGAAGTGGCGCGACTCGTCAATCTCGACGCCCTAACTTATGCGGGGCACCTCGGCAACCTCCGGGCAGTTCAGAGCCACCCGAAGTACCAGTTTGAACAAGTGGATCTTCGAGATAAAAACGAAGTCGTTCGGGTTGTCCGCCAACACCAGATCACCCACGTGTTGCATCTCGCGGCGGAGTCCCATGTGGACCGCTCCATCACCGGGCCGGGCGACTTTATCTCCACCAATATTGTCGGCACCTTTAATCTCCTGGAGGCGTGTCGCGACGCCTGGGCTGGCCAACTGAGCGGCAAGCGGTTTCATCACGTCAGCACCGACGAAGTCTATGGGTCGCTCGGACCGACTGGCTTTTTTGTCGAAACCACATCTTACGCACCCAATTCGCCTTATTCAGCCAGCAAGGCTTCGAGCGACATGTTGGTTCGAGCCTATCACCACACCTACGGGTTGCCGACGGTCGTCACGAATTGTTCCAACAACTACGGGCCGTTTCAGTTTCCGGAGAAACTGATTCCCGTAGTCATCCAAAGTCTACTCGCCCGCAAATCCGTCCCCGTGTACGGCGACGGAATGAATGTCCGAGATTGGCTGTTTGTCCGCGACCACTGTGAAGCGTTATGGCAGGTGCTGACTCGGGGGCGAGAAGGCGAGATGTACAATATCGGCGGGCACAACGAGTGGGCTAATTTACGCATTGTAGAACTCATTTGCGACCTGGTGGATGAGCTGCGGCCAACCCTCGGGGGGAATTCGCGGACGTTGATTACCTTCGTCAAGGACCGCCCAGGTCATGACCGACGGTACGCGATCGACGCTGGAAAGATTCAACGGGAGTTGGGCTGGGTCCCATCCTACACCTTCGAGCGCGGAATTCGCGAGACGGTCCAATGGTACGTCGAGCACCAGGATTGGGTGGAGGAAGTGAAGCGAGAGAAAGCGCGGTAAAATACCGAGCAAATCAACGTGTCGATCTGCTGCCGGCTTCGTCGCGACGGGCCGGGGGAGCAACGGCGGTGGCCGATTTTGGGCCGCGGACTTGAATTCCCGGGTTTCGTTTTCGGCTCAAATCGTATAGCGTCATCGCAGATGGCGGGACTGACCAAAAGCGAAAGCAAGGTGTTGCTCATTCTTTTGCTTTTGGTCGTGTCCGGGTGGATCGGCAAGATTTGGCTGCGCACTCGTCCGCCTCAACCGCTGGCGCCATTGCCGGTGCCCGAGGAAATTCCACGACCCTGAATCCGCGTATGGCCGAATTCGATTCCCTTTTGACGCCCGTGTTGGAGCAGGATCCCCGTTATGCCCGCGCCGCTTACCATTTCGTTCGCGAAGCGCTGGACCACGCGCAGACTCGTCTGCAAAAGGCGGGCGAGGACCGGCCTCGGCATGTCAGCGCTCAGGAATTGCTGGAAGGCATCCGCGAGTATGCGTTGACCCAATTCGGTCCGATGTCCTGCCTCGTTTTCGACGAGTGGGGAGTCCGTACCTGTGCTGACTTTGGAGAAATTGTTTTCAACATGATTGAGGCGCAGATCCTGTCGAAAACCGAAGCGGATAGTCGGGACGACTTTCGGAATGGCTTTGATTTTGTGGAAGCGTTCCGCCGGCCGTTTGCTCCCCAGCAAGCCGAGCTAAGCCGCGGGTGACCGGGCCGTCCCAGCAACTGCCGGACACCCTCGACACCCTCCCCGGCGGCGCAATGGAACTTTGCCCCGACAGCGGACCTCGCTACACTGGTGGCTTGAATATGACACCCGCATTTCAGACGGCCCCGCCACCGGTGCCGACTGTGCCCTCAATGCCTCCGGATACGTCTTTCAAAACCTTGTCGAATGGGCTCCAGGTGATTCTTCGTGAAGATCACAGTGCTCCGGTCGTGAGCGCCCAGATCTGGTGTCGCGCGGGAAGCATCGATGAAGGACGTTGGCTGGGGGCGGGCTTGTCGCACGTGCTCGAACACATGCTTTTCAAGGGGACGACAACTCGCGCCGGGGGCCGCATCGATCAAGAGGTTCAGAGCGCCGGCGGTTACATGAATGCCTACACCTCGTTCGATCGCACGGTGTACTGGATTAATGTGCCGAACGAAGGGGCCACGGTGGCGGTGGATATTCTTTGCGATATTGTCCAAAACGCCACGCTGCCCGAAGAAGAACTGATCAAGGAACTCGACGTCATCCGGCGGGAGATGGACATGGGCAATGACGACCCCGGTCGACGTAGCGGACGGCGCCTATTTGAGACGGCCTACACACGAAGCCCTTATCGCTATCCAGTCATTGGAGTGCCCGACATTTTCAATCGGGTGACTCGAGCGGACATTCTGGCGTACTACATGGAAAAGTATGCGCCCAATAACTGCTTCCTCGTCATCGCCGGTGACTTTCGCACGGAGGCCATAATCGCTCAAATCGAGAAGGCATTCGCTCTCTCGGGAGCCCGGGCAGTTCCGCCGTCTCCGGTGGTCTCCGAACCGCGACAAACCGCGCCACGGGACACGATCGAAGAAGCGCCCATCGAGCTGGGACATTTTCACCTGGCCTGGCACACCCCGGACGTTCGTCACGATGACACCCCCGCTTTGGACGTACTTTCAACGCTTTTGGGCAACGGACGGAGTTCCCGGTTGTATCAAGCGGTGCGGGGTCAGACAGCGCTCGTTCACTCCGTTAGCGCTTGGGTCTATACCCCTGGACACGCGGGATTGTTCGGCGTCAGCGGAGTCTGCGACGGTGACAAATTTCCCGCCGCGCGAACCGCGATCCTCGACCAGATCGAGCGCATGAAAAACGAGATGGTCCCCGGCGACGAGCTCGCCAAGGCCGTCAAGCAGTTCACTGCGGGAGCTTTCGCTTCCCGAAAGACCATGGAGGGCCAAGCGCAAGACTTGGGCT
This sequence comes from Verrucomicrobiales bacterium, assembly GCA_003445095.1. Taxonomy (GTDB): domain Bacteria; phylum Verrucomicrobiota; class Verrucomicrobiia; order Limisphaerales; family UBA9464; genus UBA9464. Next base: position 3,942 of record DLVS01000328.1, on the reverse strand, counting down.
CTAACTGGATGCTCGCCAACGACCTTAGCTTCAGTGAGCGCTATTTAGCTGCGGTCCGTCGTTTAACTCCGAGCGATTTGCAACGAGTTGCCCAGGTGTATCTCACCGAGGCCAACCGGACCAGCTACGCGCTCTTGCCGGCGGGCTCAGCGCAAACTCAACGCTTCGCGGCAGTATCCACCAAAGATCAGCCCGTTCAGGCGCTCACCCTGAGCAACGGGCTGCGACTCCTGGTCAAAGAGGACCACCGCTTGCCGTTCGTACAGTTTAGGCTGGCCTTAGGGGGAGGCCTTCACGCGGAATCGAGCGCCACCTCCGGCATCACGACGCTGTTGAGTCGTCTTCAAATCAAAGGAACTCACCGACGTTCCGCCCAGCAGCTCTCAGTCGAGATTGAGAGTTTAGGGGGAAGCCTCGAGCCCTACGCCGGCAATCACAGCTTTGGCTTGTCGGCCGAAGTCCTTCGCGAGGATTTTGCCACGGGCCTCGACCTATTTACCGATGTCTTGTTGAACCCGTCGTTCCCAGCCGAGGCGATCGAGCGTGAGCGTGCTGCCCAACTGGCGGGTATTCGCAGCCAACGCGACGAGTTGCTCATGAGCGCATTTCAGGCCATGCGGCGAAGCCTGTTTGGCGATCAGGGTTACGGGCTCGATGTGCAAGGCACTGAATCGACGGTGGCTCGATTGAGCGCAGACGACTTGAAAGCTTTTCATCGGCGTTGGGTAGTACCGCAAGGCGCCGCCATGGCCGTTTTTGGGGATGTCGATGCATCGTCAGTCGTGAAGGCGCTGGAGCGCACATTGGGCGAATGGCGGGGAGGTAAGCCGGAACTAGAACTCAAGCCAGACATCGCGAACCCAGCAATGAGACAGTCTCGGGAGCGCCGTGAAAAAGAGCAGGCCGTGCTTGCGCTGGGATTTCCCGCCACAACGGTCACCGCGCCTGATCGATATGCCCTGGAACTATTGCAGGAGGCGTGTTCGGACATGGGGAGCCGTCTGTTTATGAGAATCCGCGACGAACTTGGTCTCGCGTACTACGTTGGCGCGTCATTGTTTCTGGGCCGCACTCCAGGATTTTTTGCGCTCTATTGCGGGACGAGTCCTGAGAAATGGGAATTGGTTGAACGTGAACTCCGCGCCCAAGCTGAAGGTCTCCGTCGCAGCGGACTGACGGCAGAAGAGCTCACTCGGGCGAAGGCGAAAGTCATCGGCCAAAAGAAAATCGCGCGCCAGGACTTGGGACACTTGGCCATGACCATGACCCTCGATGAGCTCTACGGGCTCGGGTATGCCCATGGGGCGCGGGAGGACGCGCTTTATGAGGCGGTCACCTTGGGTGAAGTGCAGGCGGTGGCGGAACGTTACCTGCAGAACGAGCAGTCGGTCGTGGCAGTTGTGGGAGGCGGCGTCTAACAGCGCAGCCATCTTCGACTGGCCGAGCGGTTGTTGCCCTTACCGGCGCGCTCCGACTGCCGATGTGCGGCCTACTAGCTTCCGCCTCCTGTACTCAATACACCGCGCCGCCGGGCGAAATAACCGTTCGGCTTGCCGGCGCCGGCAGCATTTCCCATTCGGTGACGCGGCCTTGGCGAAAGACGAGTCGCGCGCTGACGTAATCCCGAAAGCTGTAGTCCGTCATCATCACTCGGTTCAAATAAGGGACGCCGTCTCGGCCGCGGGCTTCGACATAGTTCCAGGTGACGAACTGATCGGTGGTGCTCCCGGTGTAGAGCCAAGTGGTGGCTTCTCCGGAGGCATCGCCGCGACGCAACACCTGAGCAGGCTGTCCCCACGCGAGATAGACAGCGTCTTCGCCCATTCCGACCTGCACTTGGCCGTGATCGACCAATTGCTTCTGCTCTGGAGACAGGGACGCGTACGCCACCGGACGCTCGGCTTTTCGTTTGGCGATTTGTGCGGGATCGGTGGGGCTCGATACGCAGCCGGCGCAGCAGAGCCCCAGGACGAAAAGTGTGGGAAACCTCATTGAGCGGATCGGAAAGACAAAGTTCGCATTCGATGGGCTAACTCGACCGGAGGCTGCCCGCGGACGCAACACGGATCGTCAGAACAACGCGCGAACGTCGTCGCTTATTCGAACATCTGCTTTGAACTTTGAGCTTTCGCTTGCCTCTGTTCATCCTCCGGCGATGAAGAAGTCTCCGGACCTTCCTGCGGCCGACTACACGCACAGTGAGTCTTTCCTCAAGACGCTGATGCGGCGCCAACTGCGCTTATCCGTCGCCTGCGCCGCGACGTTCTTAATCGCATTGCTGGGATTGCCTCTTTTCAATTACTACGCACCTAAGGCTATGGCTACCCGGGTGGGCGGATTCACGCTGACCTGGCTGATTCTCGGGGTCCTCTTCTTCCCTTTTGTCTGGGCCATTGCTTGGGTTTTCATACGGCGCAGCATTGCCTTGGAAGAAGCGGAAGTGAGGGAAGTCGCTAGCGACCCGGGTGGGAATGTGGGTTAGTGAGCCAATCGGCTAACTCGGCCTCACAGAATCCGACACACCCACCCGCGTACTCTCCCATTTTCCTACTAGCTCCATCCCCCAATGCTCGCCGCCTTCGACCCTTGGATTCTCTCGTTCAGCGCCCTGACCGTCATCGCGACGATCTGGATGGGTTATTGGGCTGCCAAGAAAGCAAAAACGGCCTCGGACTTCTTTGTAGCCGGTCGCGGTGTTTCGGTTGGCTGGAACGCCTCAGCCATCTCGGGAGAATATCTCTCGGCTGCTTCGTTCATGGGAATCGCCGGCATGGTGATGAGCTCGGGGTACGACGCCTTGTGGTATCCGGTCTGTTATGCGTGCGGATATTTATTTTTGTTGTTGTTTATCGCAGGGCCCCTGCGGCGATTTGGCGCTTACACGATTCCCGACTTCGCCGAAGGCCGTTACGACTCACCGATCTTCCGCAAGATCGCCGTCATCTTCGTCCTTTTTATCGGCTTCTTTTACACGATGCCGCAGATGAAGGGTGCGGGAACGACGCTCGCCTACATTTTCCCAGGAATGCCGTATTGGGCCGGCGTCGTGGTGGTCGGGATGGTCATTACCTTCAATGTAGCCATCGGCGGCATGAAAGGAATCACGCTGGTTCAGGCGTTCCAATACTGGCTCAAGATGTTCGCCATTTCGGTGCCCATCTTTGTGTTGATGAGTGTCTATGGGGGTTATGGCAGACAACTAGAGAAGAATTCTAGCGCGGTTCCACTGAACCAAGTCGCCTTCGTGAACGGGCGCGCCTTTGTTTCCTACCCGCTGACCGTCAGCGACATCTGGAGAGACGACTTCCAGGTTACGCGCCTCGAATGGCCGACCGCGTCTCAGGAGTTCGCAGCCCTGCCTTGGCCAGGAAAACTAAACGTTCTTTTGGATCGACTTGGTCTCGCAGGCCGGCACCGCTTTCAAAGCCCGTGGATAGGACTCCACACGTCGTCGCAAATGATCAGCCGGTTCCGAGGCCGGTCGATCGCCTACCCGCGCAACTACGATTCCGCAAACATCTCCCTTGAATTGCCGTCTGGGATGCTTACGAGCAAACAGGCGATCGAAGTTTTTGAAGAAGGTTTGATCCACCAAGGATTCTCTCTCGTTTATGACCGAGAATCGATGATCTTCGTGATTCCGACCGACCTTACGAATCAACTGCACCGTCTGCTCACGCCTGTCGGAAACTCCCCGTTCCAAAACTCCAATCTGGCCGCGGCTGGGGCGGAGCCAAGTGAGCGAGCCAAAGCGGCCTTCGCGAAACTTGTGGCGCCACCACCCGACATACCCGAGTGGAATCCAACCCAATTGGCTGTGGACTTGCGCAAGGCGAGGCATCGAACGTCGATCGATACCTATCTCGGGTCGTCGAGCCAATTGGGCTCGCTCAGCGGTGCGCGTCTTCTGCTTGAAAAAAAAAACAAAACACAGAACGTGCT